>JAFGTL010000698.1 GCA_016934125.1 Candidatus Hydrogenedentota bacterium | reverse complement strand
GGACGGGAAGCACGTGTTGCTGGTGTCCACCAACCAGACGGTGCTGCACTTCACGGGCACGTATGACGACGGCGCGTTCCAGCCCGAGGCCGAGGGCAACACGGATCTCGGCGGCCACTTCTATGCGGCCCAGTCGCTCCTCGACGATCGCGGCCGGCGCCTCCTGTGGGGATGGATCTGGGAAGGGCGCAACGGCGATGCCCAGGAGCAGGCCGGCTGGGCCGGTGTGCAATCGCTCCCGCGGCACTTGACGCTCCGGCCCGACGGCACGCTCGGCATCGAGCCCGTCGAGGAAACGGCCCTTCTCCGCCAGGGCCACCGGCGGATCGAGGCGATCGGCGTGGCGCCCGGCTCCTCAGGCCATTTCGCAACTGTTGCGGGCGACGCCATCGAGTTGGCGGCCGTGATCGAGCCGGGCGATGCGGCGCGGTGCGGCCTGAAGGTACGCTGTTCGCCGGATGGCGCCGAAGAGACGGCGATTGTGTATGACAGGGTGGCCGGCCGGCTCGAGATCGATCGGGAGCGGGCCAGCCTCGGCCCCGAGCAGACGCGCGGCGTGACAGGCGGTTCGTTCGCCCTTGACACCGCTGAGCCGCTCGAACTGCGCGTGTTCATCGATCGCTCCGTCATCGAGGTGTTCGTGAACGGCCGGGCCTGCCTGACGACGCGCGTATACCCCACGCGGGATGATGCGGTGGGGGTGGACGCGTTTGCGGCGGGCGGTACGGCCACCGTGCGCTCGCTCGACGTATGGGACATGAAATCCATCTGGTGAACGCCCGCCCACGCGCCCGGCAGAGAAACGAGGAGAAGGACATGAAGACGTACAACGTAGGGTTCGTAGGATTCGGTTTCATCGGGAAGGTTCACGCTTACGGATACCTGAATCTCCCCCTCTTCTACGATCCACTGCCGTTGAAAGCCCGCATTTCGCACGTCTGCACGAGCCGGATCGAGACGGCCGAGAAGGGCAAGGAACAGGTGGGCGCGGAGGTGGCCACCACCGATTTCCGCGAGATCACCGAGAACCCCGACATCGATATTGTCCACATCTGCACGCCCAACGACTGCCACAAGCAGGAGTTGCTGTCCGCAATGAAGCACAACAAGCACATCTACTGCGACAAGCCCCTCGTGGCGACGATGGACGAAGCCGAGGCCATCCGCGCCGCCCTGCCCGACTACAAGGGCACCGCCCAGATGACGCTGCAGAACCGCTTCTTCCCGGCCACGATGCGCGCCAAACAACTCGTGGACGAGGGTTTCCTGGGCCAACTGCTCGAGTTTCGCGCCTGTTACCTCCATTCCGGCAGCGCCGATCCGAATGCGCCGCTCAAGTGGAAGCTCTCCGGCAAGGCGGGCGGCGGCGTGATCGCGGATCTCGCGTCGCACGCCATGGATCTCATCCACTACCTCCTCGGGGACTACGACTCCCTGTTTGCGTCCACGGAAATCGCGTATCCGGAGCGGCCGGCGGTGGCAGATCCCACTACCCGCGTCAAAGTCGACGCCGAGGACTGCGTGATGATGCTCGCGCGCATGAAGGCGGGCGGGCTCGGCCACATCGAGGCCACCAAACTCGCGACGGGCACGGAGGACGAACTGCGGTTCGAACTGCATGGATCGAAGGGCGCCCTGCGCTTCAACACCATGAATCCGCACCACCTCGAAGCGTTCGACGCAGGCGCGGCGAAGGGCCCCATCGGCGGGAGCCAGGGCTGGACGCAGATCGCCACCGGCCAGCGCTATCCGGCGCCGGCGGCCGGGTTTCCCAGCCCCAAGAACAGCATCGGCTGGATGCGGAGCCACATGGCCTGCCTGGCCAACTTCCTGCAGGCCGTGGCCGATGGCGCGCCCGGCAATCCCGGCCTCGAGCAGGGAATCGCGCTGCAGCATCTCATCGATTGCGCGCGGCGTTCGGCGGAAACCCGTCAATGGGTGGACGTGTAATCGGCGGCCGCCCCGTCAGGTGAGATCGGTTCGCAGATCCACGGGCAGGTGTCCAAAGGCGTTGACGAAGCGGGCCCGGATTTCGCCCTCCGCGCGGCGGATGAGGCTGATGCCGCAGTTGTGCTGGCTGTAGCGGTTGTAGTCGGTAGGGGGCGCGCCGAGGGCGGTGCTCATGAGCACCGAGCCGAACGCGCCGTGCGTAATCACCGCGATCGCCTCGTCCGGCGCAGGATGATGGCGCTCGAGCGCCGCCCATGCCGCGGCCGCCCGGGCGTAGGCCCCTACCCGCCCCTCGCCCGCCTGCTCCTCCCACCAAGCCCGATCGGCGGCCACGCCGGGCTCGAACACCGCCCCGGGGAACCGCGCGTTCACCTCGGCCGCCGTCAGGCCGCACTTGGCCGCATGCCGGCTGTCGTTGCCGGGATCGTTCCACTGCATCCGCGCCGTTTCGGCCAGGCACGGCCATACCTGCACCGGCAGGCGGAGTTTCGCGGCCAGCGGTGAGCCGGTTTCGAGGGCCCGCGTCATCGGGCTCGCGTACACGGCCACAATCGGCCGTTCCGACAACCACTCGGCCACGCGCGCGGCTTGGGCATGGCCGATGCCCGTCAGCGGCGGATCGTGGGGCGCGCCGGGCTGCGCGAGATTACCCTCCGATTGTCCGTGGCGAATGAGGTAGACATCCATTTCGATCGGAACTCCTGCGACTGGTTTCCTTCCGACGGCCCTACTTATGACACGGGCTTGCATGGCGGTGCAAGCGTGCCGGCACACGGCTGTGGCGCAGTGCGCGTGGATTCTGGCAGAATTGGCTTCCTGGACACGAAGGAGCGAACATGGATCCAACGGCCAACGGCGTCATAGAGGACGCGGAGCGCATTGCGGCGTTGCGCGCCCGCGTTCTGGCGCGAAAACGGAAGAGCGGCGGCGGGCTTCGCGGCCGGAACGCCGTGGCTATGGCGCGTTCGTTGCAGGCGTCGGAGGGTTGCGATTCGTGGCAGGTGCGCCGCGGCCTGCTCACCCGCGATCGGCTCGCGGCGGCCCGGTTCGACCTCGACGAGCTGGATCTGCTCATCGGGCGCCCGTGCCCGCCCGGGAACGGCTTCTCCGACGAGGAATGGAAAGCCGCGGAAGCCTATCTCGCCCAATATCCCGGCGCCCCGGGCCAGACGGGGCATTGTGAACTGCATACCGCGCCCGCTATGCAGGCAGGAATCGACGGGGTGGCCCACGGCATACGCGCCCGGCTCAATGGGGCTGCGGGCGACACCGCGGATGCCTGTCAGTCCTTTCTGTATGCCCTGGAAGGGCTGTCGACCCTCATCGAGAACGCGGCCGCGGCTGCGGAGCAGGCCGCGACGGCCGCGTCCGGCGCGCGACGCGCGGAACTGGACGAGATGGCCGCGTCGTGCCGGCGCATCGCCCACGATGCGCCCGAGTCGTTCCGCGACGCGCTTCAACTGATCTGGTTCGCAACGCTCGGCGTGATGTTCGGCGAGGACGTCGGCCTCGTGGTTCCCGGCCACCTCGATCGCACGCTACGCCCCTTCTATGAGGCGGACATGGCCGCAGGGCGGCTCACACGGGACCGCGCCTTGCTCCTCATCGAGAACGCCTACCTCCTCATCAACGACTTCATCCCGGACGGGCTGGCCATGTCCGTCATGGTGGGCGGACGCGACGCCGACGGGAACGACGTCACCAACGATCTCTCGTATCTATGCATCGAGGCCATCCGGCGAACCGGCCTCATCTACCCCACCGTGGGCGTGTGTTGGCATGCCGGCACCCCGCCGGATCTCGTCAAGCTCGCCGTCGACCTCATCGGCCACGGCTATGCGACGCCCGCCTTCTTCGGCGACGACACGATTCAACGGGGCCTGAGAACGCTCGGCGTGCCGCCGGACGAGGCCTGCTACTACATCAACTCAACCTGCGTCGAAATCACCCCGGCCACCGGCAGCAACGTGTGGGTGGCCAGCCCCTATTTCAGCATGTGCCGCATCCTCCTCGACGAGATCGACGACGAGGTGGCTTCGGGGTACGTGCCCGAAGGGTTCGAGGCGTTCCGTGAACGCTACCTCGCCCGGTTGGGGAAGCACATCCAGCGGGCCGCGGCCGCGCAGAACGAGGCCCGCCGGCTCCGGCGCGAGCACGGCCGGAAGCCGCTCCAAAGCTGCTTCACGCGCGACTGTATCGCCCGCGGCAAAGATATCGACGACGGCGGAGCGCTGTACAACTGGGTGGAGTGCTCGTTTGTCGGGCTGGCCAACGCGACGGACTCGCTCCACGTCATCCGTAGAGAGGTGTTCGAGGAAAAGCGGCTGCCCCTCGCCCGCCTGAAGGCCGTGCTCGATGCCGATTTCGAGGGGCACGAACCGATCCGGCGTCGATTCAGCGAGCACTACGCCAAGTACGGCCAGGATGACGCCGAACTCGATCGGCACTTCGGCGAACTGGTGGAATTCGTCCGCCGCGAGTGTGCCAAGCACGAAATGGCCCCCGACGGCAGCCCGTTCGTGCCGGGAGCGTTCTGCTGGGTGATGCACGAGCGGCTGGGCCGGGAGTGCCCGGCCACCCCCGACGGGCGCCGGGCGGGCACGCCCTTTGCCGATGGTTGCGGCCCGGCCCAAGGCCGCGAGAAGCGCGGCCCGACCGCCGCCATTCTCTCGACGACGTCGTGGGATCACAGTCCGATGATCGGCGGCCTGGCCTACAACATGAAGTTCAACCGCAGTTTCTTCGATTCGCCGAAAGGGTTCGCGCTCCTGGAGGATCTCGTGCTGACCTTCCTGCGCCGGGGCGGGTTCGAGACGCAGGTTAACGTCGTGGACGCCGAGGTGCTGAAGAGCGCCCGCGAGCATCCGGACGACTACCGCGATCTCGTGGTGCGTATCGGGGGATACTGCGACTACTTCACGCGCCTCTCGCCCGAAATGCAGGACGAGATCATCATGCGAACGGAGTTCACGGCGGTGTAATCGAGGCCGGGCACCGGCCGCCGCGCAATGCAGCCAAAGGAGGAACCATGTGGCGGGAAACCACGAAACACGAGCGGAATGCGAGGGTATTCAACGAGGAACTGGACGCGTTCCTGCCGGACAAGATTCTCGACTTCCACGTGCACATCTTCAACGAGGGTGTCGTGCCTGCCGATGATGCGTACTCGTGCGCGGGCCATGACATCGCCAAGTACGACTTCGACGATTTCGACGAGGATCTCGCTGAAACCTACCCCGGCCGCGACACCTTCGCCGTCTGCTTCGGGACGCCACACGTCGGATACGACAGGGCGCGCAACGACGCTTACGTGGGCGCGCGCTGCGATCGCGAGCGGTTCTTCCCGTTGCGCCTGTTCGATCCCACCGAGGACAGCGCCAGCGACCTCCGGGCCGCGCTCGGCCCGGACAGGTTCCTCGGACTCAAGCCGTACCTCAACTATGTACGGAAGCCGGATCCGAACGATGTCGAGATCCATGAGATGCTGCCCCCGCGGGCCATGGACATCGTGAACGATCTCGGCCTCATCGTGATGCTCCACATCCCGCGGAAGGCGCGGCTGGCCGATCCGCTGAATCAGCGTCAGATCGTGGAGTTGTGTGAGCGGTATCCCCGGGCGCAGATCGTGCTCGCTCACGTAGGCCGGGCCTACTACCTCAAGAACATCGTCGGGCACCTCGACGCGCTGAAGGGCCTGCCCAACCTGTACTTCGACTTGGCCATGCTTAACAATTGGGAGGTGCTCGAATACCTGTTCGCTGAGGTGCCCGCGGACAAGGTTCTGTACGCGACGGACTTCCCGATCGCCATCGCGCCGGGCAAGGCCGTCGAGATCAACGATCAGTACACCTACGTGACGCCGGTGCCGTGGGACTTGTCGATCTCCGACGACCACGGGAAGCTGCAGTTCACGGCGTTCGTCTATGAGGAGTTGCGCGCCATCAAGAAGGCCGTCGACCGCCTGGGCCTGTCCAGAGAATTCGTCGAGGGGCTCTTCTACGCAAACGGAATGCGGTTGCTCCGCTCAATCGGCTGAGGCGCGCTCACTCCGTCGCCGTCTTGCGTAGGGTGACGGTGAACGTGCTGCCGGCGCCTGGCTCGCTCTGCACGGTGACGGCGCCTTCGTACAGATCGGCCAGCTTCTTCAGGATCGACAAGCCAAGGCCGCTGCCGAGAATGCCCTGCGTCTTCTCGTTCTTGATCCGGACGAAGTCGTTGAAGAGCCTGGCGCTGTCTTCCTTCGACATGCCGATGCCCGTGTCGGCCACGGCGATGACCACCCCGCCGTCCGCCCCGCCGCCAGCATAACCCACGCTCACGTCCACCCGTCCGCCGTCATGGTTGTATTTCACCGCGTTCGAGATGAGGTTGTTGAGGATGATCTCGATCTCGCTTCGATCCGCAGGCATCGTCACCGCCGGCTCGCACGTCAGCGACAACGTGATGTCCCGGGCCTGCGCATCCGGCGTCGCCGTTTCGAGGGCGATTCGCGCAACCGCACCGATGTCCACCTGTTCAATCTCGCGGGGCTTCTGGCCTGACTCGATCCGCGTCAGATCGAGGAGGTCGGTGATCATCTTCCGCATCCCGCCGATCCGGGTAGTGCACCGCTCGATAATCTGCTGCTGCACCTTGGGATCGTCGCCCGCGGTGCCGTCTTTGAGGATGTTCAGATACCCCTCCACCGCGTTGATGGGCGATTTGAGTTCGTGAGCCACCACCCGGATGAACTCGAACCGGACGCGCCGCTTCTCTTCGGCGAGCTTCCGGGCCTGCCGGGCTACCATGAGGTGGTTGGCCGCTTTGCGAACGGTGGCGCGAAGTTCGCCCGGCGTAAACGGCTTCGGCAGGAAATCGTAGGCGCCCTGTTTGGTGGCACGCACCGCCGTCTCGATGGACGCGTAGGCCGTGATCATGATCGTGTGCATATCGAGCTTCTTGGGGGCGATCTGCTCGAGCACATCGATCCCGCTGACGCCCGGCAGCTTGTGATCGAGCAGCAGGATGTGGGGCGGGGTCGCCTGGATACGTTCCAGCGCCTGTTCGCCCGATTCGGCCTCGGACACCTCGAAGGCGACCTCCCCGCCGACATCCGGCATCTCGACGGTGAACTCGCGCAGGGCGCGCATCACGCCGACGCGCATCCCCATCTCATCGTCGCATACGAGGACTTGAAGCGTCTCCACGCGCCTATCCCTTCAGCAGGCGGCCGATCTCGCGCCGGAGTTGCTCGAATCGGATCGGTTTGGCAAGCATCGAGTCGGCCTTGATCCAGGAACGCTCCTCGCTCGTGGCCGCGTCGAACTCCATGCCCGCTTCGCTGGCGACGCCCGTCACCATGATGACGGGCACGGACGGATCTTTCTTCTTGATATCGTGGCAGAGCGTGAATCCGGCGTCCATCTCTTCCATCATGAGATCGACGAGGGCGAGATCGAACTTCTGCGATTCCAGCAGCTCCCGCGCCTTGGTGTAACCCGGCGCCTCGATCACGTCGAATCCGGCCGCTTCCAGTTGAACGCGTTGCTGGAATCGAAAGTCCATGTCATCGTCGACGATCAGTATCCGTTTCTTGGCGTCTGTCATTGTGCGACTTCCTACTCGGTTATCCTGTAGCGGCGGGGGCTTCCCCGAGCCCCTCGGGGGCCCGCGCCACATCATTGTGCCACTGCCGGCGTCCCTTCCTCCCGCGGGAGAGATACCGTGAAGACTGTGCCCGTCGGGCCCGCCTCGGGATCGGCGTTGGACTCGACGCGGATATCGCCGCGGTGCATCTTCACGATCCCGTACGTCACCGCCAACCCCAGGCCCGTCCCCTTACCCACATCCTTCGTGGTGAAAAACGGCTCGAAGATTTTGTCGCGGTGCTCCTTGGGAATCCCGACGCCCGTGTCGCTCACGCGGATCTTGGCCTGCATGTCGGTGAGGGACATCTCAATGGCGACCACCCCGCCATCGGGCAGCGCGCCGTAGGCGTTGCCGATGAGATTCGTCAGCACCTGGAGCATCTGATCCGGATCCACCATCACCGTCGGATCATCGAGGTCGCAGTGAACCTCGATGCGCACGCCGCTCGGCGGCGGGCAGGTCTTCACGGCGCGCTGGACGAGTTGACACAGGTCGGTGGGCTCCCGCTCGACCTTGTTCTGCCGGGCGAAATGAAGCAGGCCGGCCACGATCTTCTTGCACCGATCCGCCTGATCGGTGATCATATCGAGGTCATCCATGAGCTTCGCGTTCTCTGTGTTCTCATCCTTGAGCAGATGCGAATACATGAGAACGACGCCGAGTGGGTTGTTCAGTTCGTGGGCGATGCCGGCCGCAAGCTGTCCCATGCTCGCCAGCTTCTCGGATTGAACCAACGCTTCCCGCGTCTCCTGCAGTTGATCGTTGGATACGGCCAGATCCTGCAACGTCCGGCGGAACTGATCGATCGTGTTCGGCAGGCACATCTCATCTTCGGCCAGGCCCTTGTAGATGGCGATGGCGTGCTCGCGGCAGGTGTCGTATCCGCAGGCGCCACAGTTCAGCTCATCGTCCCGCGAGAACTTGCCGAGCCGGTGAAGGATCTGGCGCAGTTCCTCTTCCGATGGCGCCGGGATGCGCTGATCGTCGGCCGCGTAAGTGCGGCTCAGATCGAGATCGGCGAACGCGTCCACGTTCTCGCGCCATGCGTGCCAGTCAAACCGGCTCATCCGATCCCGTACGTACTTGCTCACGTTATTGCGCCGGCTGAACAGGCTCTCCCCGGTGCCGATCCCGGGCCCGTTGATGCATCCGTTGCAAGCGAGCACTTCGAGCAACTTGGCCTCGAGGTGGCCCGATTCGAACTCCTGGATGGCCTCGACGAACTGGCTGCGCCCGTCGGCGGCCACGACGCGCCCGTCCACCAGATCTTCCTCAATCCGGGCCGCCTGGAGCAGCCCCCGGCTGATGGGGAACAGGCCACCGGGCCCGCCGTGGGGCGGATCGAAGTCGCTCGGGGTGACGGTCTCGGCGCGGACGCCGCGCGCGTCGAACATGCTGCCGAGTTCAAGGAACGTGAGGGCCGAGGCCACGAGATCCCTGCCGATGAAGTCGCTCACCGCCTCCCCCTTCTTCGCAATGCACGGGCCGATGAACACGATCTTGAGGGCGTCGCCGTGAAGCCGGCGCAAGACGCGGGCCGCGGCAACCATGGGCGACACGATGGGCGCGAGCGCCGTCGCCAAATCAGGGTGGTAACGCTCGACAAAGGCGACGATGGCCGGGCAGCTCGTGGCGATGTAGCGCCGCCCATCCGGCTTGGACAGAAGGCGGCGGTAGCGATCCGCGACAAGATCCGCACCGAAGGACACCTCATTGACGTAATGGAAACCGAGCGCTCGCAGCATGCCGACGGTGCGTGTGTACTCCCACTGGGCGAATTCGGCCGGAAAGCTGGGGGCGAGAATGGCCGCAACAGGCTCGCCCGACGCGAGGAGGTCGGCCACCTCGCCGATGCTGTCGTACACCTGCTTGGCGTGTTGCGTACACACGCGCACGCAGTTGCCGCAGCCGATGCAGCGCTCCGGCACAACCTTGGCCTGGCCTTCCGAGATCCGGATGGCCTTGGCCGGGCACTCCCGGACACACATGTAGCACATCCGGCAGCGTTCGCCGATCGTCGAGACCAGCGGTATGTTGGCGCCCTGTTTCACCTGGTGGTCGTCCCGCTACGCCATCACTTTACGCTCCGCATAGTGCGTGTGCAAGAGGTGGTGGCTCTTCTCGCCGAGCGGCTCGCCGAGAAATTCGGCATAGAGCCGCTTGACGGCCTCGTTGGCGTGGGAGGTGCGAACCGGCTCGTCCAAATCGAGTTTGTACAAAGCCTGCATGCGATCCTTGACGGCGTCGAGATCCGTTGAGAACGGCTGGCCGCCGCCCGCAATGCAGCCGCCGGGACACGTCATCACCTCGATGAAGTGGAGGTCGTCGCGTCCGTTGCGCACCTGTTCGAGGAGGGCGGCCGCGTTGGCCAGGCCGCTGACCACAGCCACGCCGACGCTGAGGTCGCCCACCTGGACGCGCGCCTCCTTGACGCCGTCCAGCCCGCGCACCGCCTCGACCTTGAGGTTCTCGAGTTCGGCGCCGGTGAGAAGGTAATGGGCCGTGCGGATGGCGGCCTCCATGACGCCGCCCGTCGCGCCGAAGAGCTTGCCGGCCGTGCTGCGTTCGCCGAAAGGCGTGTCGGCCGCTTCCGGCCGCATCCCCGGGAGATCGAGGCCCCGCATGCGGATGATGCGCGCGAGTTCGCGCGTCGTCAGCACCGCGTCCACGTCGGCGATGCCGTCTTTCAGGAACTCGTAGCGGCCCGCCTCGAACTTCTTGGCGGTGCACGGCATGATGGACACGCTGTAGATGTCCTCCGGCGCAATGCCCTCGCGTTCGGCGTAGAAGCTCTTGATGATCGCGCCCATCATCTGCTGCGGGCTCTTGCAGGTGGACAGGTTGTTGATGAAATCGGGATAGAACTGCTCGACGTACTTGATCCAGCCGGGCGAGCAGCTCGTCATCATGGGGAAGGGGCCGCCCTCGCGGACGCGCTGGGCGAGTTCGGACGCCTCCTCCATAATGGTGAGGTCGGCGGCGAAGGCGGTGTCGAACACGCGGTCGAACCCGAGCCGGCGCAGGGCGCCCGTCATGATGCCGGCGATGTCCGTGCCGGGCTTGATGCCGAACTCTTCGCCGAGTGTCACGGACACGCTGGGCGCGTGCTGGACGACGACATGTTTGGCCGGATCCGCCAAGGCGTCCATGACCTCCTTGATGTGGCTCTGCTCGCGCAAGGCGCCGGTGGGGCAGGCCATGATGCACTGGCCGCAGTAGATACAGCTCGATACGTTGATGCCTTGCTCGAAGGCGGTGTTCACGATAGTCTTGCTTCCGCGGCCTACGAAGTCGATGGCGGCCACGCCCTGGATCTCTTCGCACACCCGCACGCATTTCCCGCACAGGATGCACTTGTCCGGATCGCGTTCGATGGCCGGACTCGACGTGTCTTCCTTGTGCGTGCGCTTCTGCCCGCTGTAGCGGCGCTGGCGCACGCCGAGTTCAGAGGCGAGCGTGCGCAACTGGCAGTCGTCGCTCCGCACGCAGTACAGGCAGTCGTCCGGATGGTTGGCCAGCAGCAGTTCGACCACCGTCTTCCGGGCCTGCACGACCTTGGGCGAGTGCGTCCACACCTTCATGCCCTCGGCCACGGGCGTGGCGCAGCTCGGCACAAGGCCCGGCCGACCCTCAAGCTCAACCACGCACAGGCGGCATGCGCCGGTGGGCGGCAACCCCTCGACATGGCACAGCGTCGGCACGTGAATGCCCGCCCGCCGGAGCGTAGCGAGCAGCATCTCACCCGACTTGGCCTCAACCTGTCTGCCGTTTGCTTCGATTGTCATCATCTTGGTTCCCTCAGTTCTTCACGACGTCCGTGCCGCTCGATGCGCACTGCGACGTTCGATTCGTTCCGCTCAGTCCATGCGCGGCAGGTTTCTGCCCTCGTGCCATTCCTCGAACACACCCGGCGCGAACACGCTCCTGATCTCGTCCGCCTTCGCGGCCTCCGCCGCGCGGCCCGCCGGTTCCGGTTCCGCGAGCAGAACGGCGTCGCTCGGGCATACGTCGGCGCAGGAGCCGCACCCGATGCACTTGTCTTCGATGATGTAGTGGATCTTGCGCGGCACGCCGATAATGGCCGAGGTCGGGCACTTGCTCCGGCACAGGCCGCACCCTTCGCACCGATCGGGATCGATGGTGAACGTGCGAAGCTCGGTGCAGACGCCCGCCGGGCAGCGCCGCTCGTAGATGTGCGCCTCGTACTCGTCCCGGAACCAGCGCAGCGTCGAGAGCACCGGGTTGGGCGCCGTCTGCCCGAGGCCGCACAGGCTCGTGTCCTTGATCGTCTGGGCGAGACGCGGCAGATACATGACGCCGCGGAACCGATGCAGGGCGTCCGCGCCGGCCTCTCCCTTGCGGCCGCGCGTGATCCGTTCGAGGATCTCGAGCATGCGCAGCGTGCCTTCCCGGCACGGGATGCACTTGCCGCAGCTCTCGCGCTGGATGAACTGCATGAAGAACTTCGCCAAGTCCACCATGCAGGTGCCTTCATCCATCACCACCAAGCCGCCCGAACCCATCATGGCGCCCACGGTTTTCAGGGACTCGTAGTCGATCTTGATGTCGAGATGCTGCTCGGGAATGCAGCCCCCGGACGGGCCGCCCATCTGTACGGCCTTGAACCGCTTCCCGTTCGGGATCCCGCCGCCGACCTCCATGACGACCTCGCGAACCGTGGTTCCCATGGCCACCTCGACCAGACCCGTACGCACGACTTTGCCCGACAGGGCGAACACCTTCGTGCCCTTGCTGGTTTCCGTGCCCAAGGAGGCGAACCAGGCCGCCCCGTGTCCGACAATTCCCGGCACATTGGCCAGGGTTTCGACGTTGTTGATGATGGTGGGCTTGCCGAACAG
>JAFGTL010000697.1 GCA_016934125.1 Candidatus Hydrogenedentota bacterium | reverse complement strand
TGGGTTGTCTCACCCCTTACGGGGTGACGGAGGGAAAAGGGCAAGAGCCCCATCTGTGACGCAGGCCCTTCTTACGCCGGGCGCGCGCGCATCGGATTCACGGTTCGGTGCGGCAGCGCCAGTGGGTTCCCATGAGGCAAGGCTTCTCGCCGGGCTGTTCGCTCTGGTAGAAGACTGTCCAGATCGAGCCATCGTCTAACTGGCATGATGCGGGATACCCGAGGTCGCCATCGAAGGCGCCGCAGAGCGTGATCTCGTGGTCGACGTCCCAGGTTTGGCCGTCGTCTTTGCTGATGCAGGCGTATTCGCCGTAGGGTTCCCAGCGTTTGCCGTAGACGGCAAGCAACCAGTCATTGTCGAGTCGGATCAGGTGGGGCGGATAGCCGTGCACGGGCGTGACGCGGGGCGGGCTCCAGGTGTGCCCGCCGTCGGTGCTCTCGGAGACGCGCATCCGATGGGGCTCGTAGCAGTCGCGGAATCCGATGAGGAGTCTGCCGGAAGCGCACTCGACCACGTGGCACTCGTCAAACGCGAGCATGCGTTCGCCTTCGGGCACGGGGAACGTGCCGATGGCCTGCCAGGACTGGCCGTCGTCGCGGGATTCCTGGATGCCGACATCGTAGTTGGGGCCGTGGGACTCGTGGGGGCGCTGGCCGACGAAGAGGAGGCGTCCATCGCGGAGTTGGGTGGGGCCGTGGGGCGTGGTGACCTCGGTGCGGACGGGATCGCCCCAGGTGTGTCCGTTGTCGGTGGAGCGGATCGTCCAGTGCCCTTGCCAGTCGCCGCCGCCGGGATTGGTAAACCAGGAGACGAGCATGGCGCCGCTCTGCGTGCGGATGATGCCGGCGTCGCGATCGTCGATGGGCGTGTCGTAGACCGTCACGGGCTCCGCCCACGACGCGCCGCGATCGCGGCTGCGCACCATCTGCACCTTGCCTTCCGGAGAGATGTGGGCGGCTCGATCGCCCGAGAAGACGGCCAGAACGTCGCCGTTGGGCGCTTGGGCGATGGAGGGCCAGCCGATGTAGCGTCCGGGCTGTTTGCAGAGGACGCGGGTTTCGAGGATGGTGGCCATGGGTTGCTCCTTGGGGGGTTCATAGGCGAGGCGCGCCCGTTGCCAGGGCGGATCGAGAAGGGCCGGCCTGCCCGCGACGGACAGGTTCGTGAACTCGACGGCGCCCTGGCTGGTGTACAGGCCGATGAGTCCGGCGGCGTAGCTCGCATCCTGCGCGGTGAGGACGACGCGTCCATCGAGGGACACGGTGACGGTGCCGTCACGCACCTCGGCCCGGGCCGTATACCACCGGCCCGTGTCCATGGGGATGCCGGTTTGGCGGGCGACTTCGCTGCCCTCGCGCCGGAGGTCGCCGCGGAAGAGGATCACTTGGTCGTTGCGGGTGTCGTAATGGACGAAGTAGGCGTGTTGCGAGTCGACAGAGGCGAGGATGAGGCCCGCCGCCTGGACGCCGGCGCCGGCGGGATCGACGCGGAATCGTGTTTCGACGGCAGGATCCTGAAGGGCCGTGTTGCCATGGAAGGCATAGGCGATGGCTCCCGGATCGGCCTGCACGGCGCGGCCGTCGGCGATGCTCCAGCGGCCGCCGACGAACTCCCAGTCTGCGTCTGTGTCCAGGGGGTTGGGGCCGGCCTGCGCTGCGGCCAGCATGAAGAGCGTGAACACAGCAGGCAACATGGGGAATCTCCTCTGTTCGGGTGTGTGAACGGCAGCAGTCTATCGGGTTCCGTGGGGCGCGCGCAACGCGTGGCGGGCCGGTTCGGCCGGGTGCGGCTAGACGCGCTCCATGAGGATGAGCCAGTCGTGCACCTCGGGCGGAAGCGGCGGCTGCCAGGAGCCCTCCGGGGAGGTGTGGACGGGGCCAAGGGGGATCTCGGCGCCGGTGCATGGATCGACGTAGCAGGCCTCGTAGGCGACATCCGGTTCGATATGGTGGATGACGGGCGGATCCCAGAGCAGGGGCACGTACACGATACGGAGCTCGCCCGGAATGCCGGCGGCGCGCAGGGCGTATGGGCTGAGGTCGGCGGGCCCGGCGCCCACCCACTCGGGATGACGTTCAAACCGCCACCAAGGGAACCGGCGTATGAACGCGCCGCCGATGCCAATCTGACGCGAGCCGGGCAGTTGGGCCGCGTCGCGCCAAGGCGTGTTCCCCCAGCAGCGGCCGTGGGGCGAGGGGCCGTATGGGGTTTCCCGGGCGCTCACCTGCCAGATACCGTTGGCGCCGTAGGTGTGGCCGGCCGCGCCGTTGAGCACGCCGTGGTAGAAGCACAATCGCTGGATGTTCTGCCAGCACCGGCCCAGGATGCCTTCGTAGTTCACCTCGGAGACGATGACGGGCATGGGGGGCTCGCATTCGATGGCGTGAAGAACCGACTCGGCGGTGGTGGGAACGCTCTCGAGGTCGCCGTGGCCGGTTTGGAGCATCTCGAAGTCCATGGGTTCGGGGCATTCCACCTGTTCGCGGCCGTAGCGGGTGGGATGGATCGTGATGGGGTTGTGGAAGGGATCGGTGTCGCGGACGCGGGCCATGACTTCGCTCCAGCCCTGCTTCTGGAGGGCGGCGTCCTGTTCCTTGGTTTCGGAGAGGTAGTAGGGCATGGCGGCCTCGCCGGCGATGCACCACGCGACGGGATAGGCGCCGTACCGGGCCACGAGGTAGCGCCAGAACCGGTTGATCCGGGCGACGCCGATAACGGGGAGGTAGTAGCCCCACATGCCGACGATACAGGGCATGAGGCCCGCATGGACGAGGTGGGCGAGTTTGAGATCGGCATGGTCGAAGTAGGCCGGGTTGACGCGCTCGAACCCATCGTCGAAGGGGAATCCGGCTTCGTTGCGGCCGCGCGGATCCCAGGCGTCCATGTCGGGGTAGGGGCCCGCGATGATCTGGACGACGTTGAATCCCTTTGCAGCGCGATCGGCGGCAAGCTCCCGGAATCCGGCTGGCCAGTCGAGCCGAGAACACAGGCCCATCCACCACGTGTCCGCGATCCAGAAGAAGGGCGTGCCGTCGGCGTGCTCGAAATGGCGCTTGTCGGCGGCGACGCGGAGGCGTCCGTGCTTGAGGAGGGCGTTGTCACCGGAATAGGGCGCGACGGACAGCGTGCCGCCGCGGTCGTGCAGTCCGACGTCGTCGGGACGGGAGCAGACGGTGTGGAACTCGTATTCACCGGCCTGCGCCCCGGCGAACCGGACGCACCACCGGTTGCCACCGGCCCAGAAGGCAGGGACGTGGAGGGTGCCGCCGGGGCCGGTGAACGCGACATCGAGATCGATGTCGTTGTAGGGAACGTCATATGGGGCGGCCGAGTCAAAGGCGATCTCGACGACGGTGTTCTGTTGTGCGTAGAGCTTCATACCCCCTCCCCCACTCCGTTGTCGTACTCGTCGGATTGGGCCGGCTCACCGGGGCCCGGTTCGCCGGCCACATCGGCCTCGAGTTCCAGGATGAAGCGCCGGATGAAGTCGACGCCGGGCCGGGCGAGGCGCCGCGCGGTATCGGTGGCAAGGTTATCGTAGCAACTGATGTGGAAGTTGAGTACGTCGACGATGGTGTCGCCGGTGCCGAGGGCGCGGTCGATGCGCGCGTCGAACCCGGCGGCCGTCATGTTCCAGAGCGGGCCTTTGGGGTTGGCGGGATCGAAGCCGGGTTTGTCGCCGGCGAACTGGATGCAACGCAGCACGCCGATGGCGCCGAACATGTCCATCATGTCGGCATCGCGGAGGATGCCGAGGAGGGGGCCGGAGCCTTCGCGGTTGGTGCAGTGGTAGCGGATGGCGTGGCAGATGGCGTCGACGGTGTCGGCGGGGAACAGGGCCTCGTCGAGGAGGAACCGGCGGGCCATGTCGGCGCCGCGGGCGCCGTGGGTGGCGCGGTCTTCGGCGGAGGCGAGGCCGATGTCGTGGAGGAGGGCGGCCGCCTCGACGGCGGCGAGATCCGGATAGCCCTCGGCGCGGGCGATCCGCAGGGCCCAGTGCCTGACGCGGCTGACGTGCGCGAAATCGTGGCCGGGCTCGGCGGACATGAACCGCCGCGCGTACGCCTCGATGCGTTCGATGGCGTTGTCTCCGTTCATGGCGTTGCCGGGCGGTTGGGCGTCACTCATAGACTTCCAGTTCCGCTACGGACATCTGCGCGCCGGGCTGATCGGGGCCGTCGGGCTTCAGGGCGCTGACACGCACGTAGCGCGCGGGGACGGGCTCGAAGGTCGCTTCGTAGGGCTGGCCGTCGTGGTCGGACTTGGCGGCGACGGTTGTCCACGCTTCTCGATCGGCCGAGAGGCGGAACTCGAAGTGGGTGGCGTATCCCTTGCCGAAGGTGACTTTGATTCGCCGGATGTTCACGGTGTCGATGAGATCGACTTCGTATGACCAAGGCCATTCGTTGGCGGCCAGGGCGTAGGTGTCGAGGTTGCCGTCGACGCCGAGCCGGGCGAAGTGGACGCGGCTGTTGACCACGAGGGGATGTGAGCCGTCAAGGCTGAGGAGTTGAGACTGTTTGCGGTAGGCGAGGTTGCCGGGCGGAACCGGTTGGCGGGGCGTGGCGTCGTCGAGTTCGCGGCGGACGGCCTTGAGCAACTCGATCTGCGAGCGATCGAGGGAGCCATCGCGGAAGAGGACGACGTCGACAGAGACGACGCCGCCGCGCCGGTGCACCTCGTAGACGTAGTCGGCCAGTTCGCGGATGCTGTATCCGGTGCCGGGCTCGCCCCACCAGGTTTTGCTCAGAAAGGAGAGGATATGCCACTGCTCGCCGTCGATGAAGCGCTGGACGGGGATGTCCTGGAACACGTTCTGTTCGCCACAGGTGTAGTCCTCGTGGGGCGTGTA
>JAFGTL010000061.1 GCA_016934125.1 Candidatus Hydrogenedentota bacterium | reverse complement strand
TCCTGGGGTTCACGGGGCTCATCCTGTACAGTTGGGCCTACCACGGCCTTGCGGATTGCGGCTGCTTCGGCGACGTCATCCCCACAGGGCCGGGGGTTTCGGTGCTCAAGAACGTCATCATGATGGCCATGGTGGGCGCGGCCTGGTATGGGCACCGCCGGCGGGGCGGGGCCGGGGCACGCCCGGACGCTGGGCCCCGTGGCCGCGCCGCGCGCATCGCGGTGGGGGTGGCTGCGTGGGGCGTCGTCGTCGCGGCCACGGCGTTCGGCGGCAATGCGGACTTCTTGGAGCCCGTAGTAGCCGGGGAGCGGCTTTTCGCCGATTTCGAGCTCGATTTCGAGGGCCAGCATTGGGCCCTCGACGACGGCGAGTACCTCGTGGTCATTCTCTCGGCCACGTGTAAGGACTGCCAGGCCAGTGTCGAACTTCTGAACGAGATGTCTCTGGTTGAGGAGTCCGTTCGGGTGGCGGGCCTGATTTACGGGGAAAGCGAGGAAGAACTCGAGGAATTCCGACTGCTCACGCAGCCGGTGTTCCCCACGGTGGCTATCGACGCGATCACCTTTTTCGGGCTGATCGACAAAGAGCCGCCCCGATTCTATCGCGTTCGCGACGGCGTGTCGCTCGGGCACATCGACACGCTCGAGCCGGATTTCGACACCTTACTCGCCTTCATCCATGGCGAGAACGGCGGGCCCGCATCAGCCAACGGCTGACGTCCCGGCCGCCTCGAGCATTGGAGAGTCTGCGTCGGAGAGCCTAGGAGGCCGCCGGGCTGGCCGCGACGAGGCCCAACTGGGTGAGATAGGCCAGTTGATCGTAGAACACCTCCACCGACGCGATCTTCACTCCCTCGAGCGCGAAGAAGGCCATGCCCGACACCTCGAACTTCTCGCCCGTGGGCGCGGCGCCCGCTTCCGTCGTGCCGGTGTGTGTCCCCCGCATGATCCACTGCGCGACCGCCCGGCCGTCCCCGGACTCGCCGTAATGCACCACCTCGAATTCGACGTCCGGGAAGGCGCTATACATGGACAGGGCGTAGTCGGCGATCTCGTCGCCCGTCAGCGGTTCCTCCAGCGTGGGGTCGGTGTACGAACCGCGCTCGACGAAGCACCCGAGGAGTGCGTCCAGATCCCGGCGATTCAGGGCGTCGTAGTAGGCGCGAACCGTGGCCAACCGCCCCTGGGCCGCCGCCGATCTGTTGATCCAGGGCTCGTGCGGCCGGATGGTGCAGGACGCCCCGGCGAGCACGAGGATCAAGACGATACCGACTCGCAGTGTTTTCATACCTCTCCTCCCGTATCGCCTCGCGGCGGGCCAGACGTCCGGCCGGCGAGACAGGCCGTGTCCTCTCTCTACACTCCGTACTCTACTACGGCCTCGGGAAGATGTCCACTGTTTGCTGGCATTGGCCGATCGCCACGTCCACGAGCCGCTCGCCGGCCCCCGGCGCGAAGGGGAACCACCCCCGGATGAATCCCGTGTGCTGTGTCGGATACTCGAACCGCGGATCGCCGAACGCCTCCCGGGTGGGGAAGTAGCCCATCCAGTCGTTCGCATACCCGGCCAACAAGACGATTCCGCCGTTTCCGGCGTCGAGGATGCGTTGCCCCAGGGCCATGAACATCTCGCCCGGAATCCCCACGATCCGCGCCGGGCCGATCCGGAACGTCTGCACCTCGGCCGGATAGGCGGCGTGTCTGGCGTCGCCGTACGTATCGAGCAGGTGCTGGCAGACGCCTGCGCGCATCCGCGCCATCCGCCGTACGGCCGGATCGACGTCCGCATTGTCCCGCTTCCCGGCCCACTCGTCCCGCAGCGCAATCAGTTCCGCTCGGGCCGGCGCCTCGGCCGGCAGCGGCACGGTCTCCAGCACCGCCTCGACGCACACGTCCCCCGGGGCCGGCGTCGCCTCGCGCGCCAAGGCGAGGGCGTCGGCCGCCACGCGCCGGCCTACCCGCTCGATCTCAGGCGCGCCTTGTTCCGTGTCGAGACAGGCCGGAATCGGGTTGATGGTGCCGCAGGATCCCTGCAGAAATGGCGCCACGACGCCGGGCACCTCTGCTTCCACCGTTCGTTCGAGCCAGCCGGGCCAGTCGGCGCTCGTCTGTGTGTTGGCGCCGCCGAGCATGACGGCATGGGCCGAGTGGTTGATGAGCAATGCCGCCATGCGCCCGTCCACGTCGAAGCGGATCAAACGGAGTTCGGTGTCAGCGGGGCCTTCGGGGGCGTAGCGATCGCGCCCCACCGGCTCGATCGTGCCGCGGGCCGTGTACATCGCTGCCGGCTTCGCGGCGTCGACAGCGCGCGCGGCGAGATCCGCCCAGGCGTACGGCAGGTGATCCCAATACAGCATATCGCGCTCGCCCGCGCCGTAGAGCGTGGCCGTCACCGGCCCGCTGTGGGTGTGCGTTCCCGCGAGCATGACGGACTCGGGCGGCAGGCCGAGCCGTTCCGCGCACAGCGCCCGCGTCCGCGCAGTCAACTCGACGTCAACGCCGATCAGATCGTTCCCGATGAGAAGCGCCTTGCCCGCGCCCGACTCGATGTATACCGCCCGCGCCATGAGCCGATCGAGCACCGCCGAAGACGCCCGGTGAAGATAGTAGCCGAACCCGGAGAGTTCCACCCCAAGGGGCGGCGTAATATCGGCGATTGCCGTGCCCACTTTCAGCATGATCCGTCATTCCTTTCCCGATATCCGGCGCACCCGCTCGTCCGGCCGGGCCGCATGATACCACAGCGTCCGCTGCCCCTTGAATCCTCGCCCGGCACGAGGAATACTAGGGGTTCAGGTGCACGGGACAGAACTGAGCCCGGCGCTCCACCGCAAAAGGGGGAAAGCGAACCGATGCGGCACTCCATCCTGATCACCGTCATCCTGGCAACCATTGCCTTCCCGGCCGCGGCCGCGTTCGAGTTGGCCGAAACCGCCGAACTCGGGCTCTCGTGGCGCGGCGAACCGCTTATTGTCGCCGACGGCTTCAGCGGCGAGGCCGGCCTGCCCACGCCTGACGACACCGTGGTGACGCCCCTGGACGGTGGCGCGGCCGTGAACGTCTACCGGGCGACAAGCGACACGCTCGACTATCGCCGCGAGGCCGCGCTGCGGGACGGCGCCTGTGAACTCGTCTTCCGGGCGCGGCTGTATCCGTATCATGGACTGGAGGCCGCGTCGTACGAGCTGCGGATTCCGGCTCCACGGCTGGATGGATTCACGTATCGCTCCGTCACGGATCGCCCCTATCGCCAGAAGGTGCTGGAAGGAGTCTTGTCGGCCGGCATGGCTGACGGATCCATCGCCGGCGGCCTCGCGTTCCTCACGCTTGACAGCCCGGCCGGCGGCCTCACCTTCGACTTCGCGCCGAGCGGCCGCGCCCTCTACTACAACGTGCGCAACAAGGGGTTCGTGGGCAACGCGTGGGCCTTGCGCAAGGAGGGCGACTCGTTCGTGTTGAGTGTCGGCATGACCACGGCCTGGTATGGCGCCATGCTCACCACCAAGGTGGTGATTCACGACGGTGTCCTTGACTACGACGCGATTCACCCCGCACCCGATGCCTGGCACTATGCCATGGTTCCTCAGACGACGCTTGCCCTGGCCGCGTACGAGCCCGCGCCCGAGGGCTTCCAGCCGCTCACCGCCGATCCGTTCCGCGAGGGGGCTTCGGCCGGATGGGAATCGGCGGAGGGAGTTGCGGCCGGCCCGGGCGTCCTGGGCGGCAGCGTCGTGGGCCGCGCCGGCACGCTTCGCCTATCCGCTCCGCCCGGGCAGTACCTTGCCACGGTGCGGTTCGGGGCGGAGTCTGCGCTCGGGCCGTTTGCCTTGGCCGCCGACGGCACGCCCATCCGCGATGATCTCCGTTCCGAGCCCGGCGCCGTCACGTCGTTCACGTTCCCGTGGCGGATCGCGGGCGACGCGCGGCTCCGGTTCGATTCGGCGAAGGGGTTCGGCGTGAGCGCCGTCATCCTGCAACGGCTCCTCACCCCCTATGAAGTCGGCCATACGTTGACGGACTCGATCTGGGCCGTGGGCGGGATTCCTACGCCGGACAAGGACATCGAT
>JAFGTL010000696.1 GCA_016934125.1 Candidatus Hydrogenedentota bacterium | reverse complement strand
GCGTCAATGCGCGCGACGCCATCGACGGCACCGGGAAGGTCACGATCGAGACGGGCGTCTCCACCTTCGACGAGGACTATTGCGCCGAACACCCCGGCTTCCTTCCCGGTGAGTATGTCCTGCTGGCCGTCAGCGACAACGGCTGCGGCATGGACAAGGAAACCCTGAGCAAGCTGTTCGAGCCGTTCTTCACCACCAAGGAACTGGGCAAAGGCACCGGCCTGGGCCTGGCGACCGTCTACGGCATCGTCAAACAGAACAACGGTTTCATCAACGTTTACAGCGAGTTGGGCCACGGCACCACCTTCCGGATTCACCTGCCTCGCCAGGAGGCCGGCCCACACCATATCCGCAAGGAAACACACCGTGCGCCCGCCCTCCTGGGCCGCGAGACTATTCTGGTGGTTGAAGACGAGGCCGGCATTCTGAGAATGGCCACGAAGATGCTCGAGAGCCTGGGCTACACCGTCCTCGCCGCCTCCACCCCCACCGAGGCCGTCCGTCTCGCCGAAGCCCATCCCGGCGAGATCGATCTCCTCGCCACCGATGTCATCATGCCCGACATGAGCGGACGCGACCTGGCCGAGGAGATCGCGCCGCTGCATCCCACGCTCAAACACGTCTTCATGTCCGGCTACACCGCGGACGTCATCGCCCACCACGGCGTGCTCGACGAGGCCGTGCACTTCATCCAGAAGCCATTCTCGAAAACCGAACTCGCCACCAAGATCCGGCAGGCGCTCGATGGCGAATGACCTTCGCCGCCTCCCGCGGCCCTATGCGCCCACGACCTCCATGGCGATGCGGCCCCACTCGGACAGCCGCTCGGGCTCGTAGCGCACGGTGCTGATGTCTTTGAGGATGAACTCGAGGGGGCAGCCGTTCTTCTCGCACACTTCCCGTGTTGCAAGCAGGTCTTTGCGCACATGGTCCCCGTCGAAGGTGTTTGGGGCCAGAAACGCCGGGTTCGGTTTGCGCGAATACACGAACTCGCCCCCGATCTCGGCCGCGCCCCGTTCTTCATTCACCCACGGACTCATCGAGACCTTCCGTACGTTCGGGATTCTCCGCACCTCATCCATCTTGCCGTCCAGGGGGTCGCAGCAGCCGTAGTACACGAGCCCGAACCGGGCGCAGATCCGGCTCGTCGGCTCCACCTCGAATTCCTCGAACATCTGGGGCGATACCGTCGAGAACATCTGTGCCAGCCCGAACATCCACATGTCTTTCGTGCGGGGCTTCTCCGGATCGTAGCCGGCCGCCGGCAATTCATCCGTGTACGCCCCGGTGCAGTGGACAAGGCTCTGCGGCCCGCACAACAACCCCTGCTCCTCGGCCTGGTCCAGCAGGCCCAGGTAGCCGTCCGTCATCCGGTTCACGAGCCGGCGCATGAAGTCCGGCCGCTCGATCAGCGCGTAGAGCGCGGTCTGCACGCCCATCCACGTGCTCAACGGATCCCACAGCGACAAGTACGGATCCATGCCCCAGGCCCGCACCTCCAACACCCCGTCGAACAACTCGTGCGCCACGGCCAGCCGCCGTTCCGTTTCGGCCGCGTCATGGGCGATCTGCGGCATGCGTACCTTCGCGAGATCTTCGTCCGTCTCGAACTGGTTGATGTAGCGGTGGCCCACTACGTCGTTCGTTGGATCCATGGCCACCGTGTCTTCCGCGACTTCGATGCCGAACCCCGTGTTGTGGATGGCCTTGGGCACGCGGACAAACGGCTCCACCACCATGTCCACAGGAAACCGCTCCCACTGGAAGAGGGTCCGCCGGAAGTGGCCCTCGTAGCCGCGGCAATCCCCATCCGTGCACTGCAACGTCAACGAGCCGTCTCCGTTCATCTCGTTCCAGCACACCTGATCGATCATCACCATCGGCCGAACCGGATTGCGCGCGTTCAGCTTGCGCCACAGCGCCCGCTTCTCTTCCTGCACCGGCAGCGCGGCCACCTCGGCCGTGCGCGCCGCCAGTTCCCGCACGATCGCCACATCCTGCCTGCTTGGCATCGGAGCACCCACCCCTCTATGCAGAAAGGCCGCTCTATTCGGCCCACAATGCGTTCACTGCGGCCACGGTCTCATCCACCAGTTTCTGGCCGCCTTCCGCTCCCACCTGGTTGCTCTGTACGACGGCGCTGTATCCGCCTCCTTGCGCCGCGAACGGCGTCGGCACATAGGTGCCCGGCCCCGCGAGCTGGATCACGAAGGTGTGAAGGGCCTTGCTCTTCGCCTTCATCTGGATGCCGTACTGCGTGAACAACTCGAATTGGTTCGTCGCAATCGCCACGTCGCCGAGACGCAGCACGTGGACCTCGGTCACATACGGATCGAGCGGGCCCGCCTGCTGCTGTTCGTAGCGATCCACCGCCCTTTTGTGCCAGCCGACCCGGCGATGGTTCTTGGGATCCTTCGACAACTCGGCGATCTGGGCCTGCGCGTCCCGATACTCCGCCTCGGTGACGAGGCGCGGGGGCAACTCCAGGGAGAAGACGCGATGGCACAGCGGCAGATCCGCGAACTTCTCCTGCCGGGCGCCCTCATAGGCCTCCTCCCAGGCGCGCACAATGCGCCGCGCGATCTCGTCGAGCCTGTCCAGGCCCCGCAGCTCGCGCATGCGATCCTCGGCCGCCTTGCGGTAGCGGATATGGGGCGACTGATCGCCCGCCGCTCCCACCCAGCCGAGCACGACGAGATCGGCGCCGTACTTCTCCTTGAGCGCCTGCCGCACCGGATGCCAGTAGTCCGCGCACACCACGCTGAGGCCCTCGACCTCCTGGGTCGGGCACACCACGTTTACCGCCGTCGCGATGAGTTCGTCAGCCTCGCCCCAGAAGAAGAGCACCTCGATTGCATGGTCTTCAGGGCCCTCGATGCCGCGGAATCCGTCGACGCTGATGTCCCCGTACATCTGCGCATGCCCGTCCTCGAAATAGGAGCGCCGATTGTAGGCCACCATGGCATCGGCCATGCCCCAGCCGACCTGGGCGGGTTTCCGGGCGTTCCAGGCCGCTTCCGCGACATTCGCAAGCCGCAGCGACAGGAACTCGACGAACTCGGACGGCCGCATCACGTCCGCGTCGGGAATCTCGTACTTCCCCTCGACCATCACCGGGGCGGTATGGGTATGCGTTGCGCTGAGGACGAGCTTGTGCACGTCGAAATCCGGCAGGCGTTGCGCGAGCAGTTCGCGAGTCCGTGTTTGAACCCCCTCTCTGATGGCCACGAGCCCGCAGGCGACGAAGATGGCCTGCTCGACCACCTCATCCCCCTCCCGCGACTCGATGGCCAGCGCGTTGGCCTGCACCTCGCTCTTCACCGAGCGGGCGATACGCGTGTGCATCTGGCCGGACAGCGCGACCGGCTGATCGGGGGTGATGCTCACGCTCGCGGCGCCCACGTGCAGCGTGGCCGCTCCCGCGCACGTGGCGTTGAACGCCACCCACAGGCCTACGCCCAAACAAACGAACAGAATACAATGCTCTCTCATCCGCATGTCTCCCTATTGGCTCAGGGCACCGAGTGCGCCCTGCCGTGTCGGCCAAACGCTGCCGGGCCGTCGGTTGACATGGTTGCAGAATCGGCTCCGACGCTTCAACCGGCGTGTTCTACGGACTCGCCTGCCCGTTCTTCTCCTGTGTCGCGAGGCTGCTCGCGAACGTCTGTCGCGAGGCTGCTCGCGAACGTCACCGAGCCCGCTTCCGTCGTGATCGTGATCCGCCCGCTGCCGTATTTGGATTTCATGTACGGGCAGTCGTGCAGCATCGCGGGCGGGTGCGGCCGCGGCGTGCCGTTCACCCGGATGCTCATGTCCTCCAGATCGACCTCGACGCGATCCCCGCCCTCCGCAACCCCGTACACCCGGTTCTCCCTCATCTCCGGCATCGACAACGACTCGACAAACGCCTCTTCACCGGCGTACGTGTCCAGATCCGATACCTGCAACACGTGATACGAGTCCGCCAGTCCTACGTGCGCACACAGTCCCTTCCCAACCCGATACACGTTCCATCCGTCCACCCGCTTCGCCGCGATGCCCCCGTCCTCGAACAGCGTCCCCTGGCCGAGCAGCCAGTTCCGGTGCTGCACCACCCGCCCCCGGATCTCGTAGCGGCGCTTGTGCGGCGGCACGCCGGGGAGTTCGAGTTCCACGCGCAACCCCTGCGACGGATCGGCGCCGAACAGGACGCTGTCGTACCGCGACTGGAGGATGCCGCCGTCCGAATGCACCGAACCCATCGACACGTGCGGGGTGTTGTAGTAGTAGATCGCGCCCGGAAGCCAGCGTTGCGTGTCCCAGAGCGAGTCCTTGGGCCAGCCGAGGAACCGCTGGCCTTCGTAGACGAGCACCTTACGGCGCCTGGACTCCTCAGCCAGTGCGCGCACGATCGGGTGCGGGCTGCATGTGGTGCACGCGAAGAACATCCCCTCATCCTGTTTGAGCCTCGGCTCGTTACCGCTGGCGATGTAGATCGTCGCCGGCTCGAGTCCGGGCACCCGGGCATTGGCGAAGTCGTACCGTGGCTCCCCTGCGCCGAACGCCAGCCAGACCGTCGGCAGGAAACCGTCGTAGCGGGCGTCCATGAGGTACGCCACCTTCCGGTTCGTCGGCGAGCCCTTGGCATCCGCCGTCCGGCACCGGAACGACGGGCCGCCCAGATACCCGTTCACGCTCAACAGGGCCCGCTCCGCCAACAGCACGTTCAGCACCGTCTCCGCGTCGCGGCGCAGGGCCTCGTCGGGCGCATGGTCGACGAGCACGATCAGCGGATTCGAGAAATGGTACTGGTAGCATTTCGAGTTCCACTCGATGAAGCCCCGCTCGAGCCGCTGGGCGAGGAACCGCTTGATCTGGGCTACGTGGCCCGACACGTCGCCGCCGCGCTGCTGCTCGGCGAACATCCCGATGCACAACTGCATCAAGTCGTGGTTCTCCGTGTGGCAGGGGGGCCACTGGGCCTTGGACGTGAGGGCATTGTCCGGCCATCCCGCCAAGATGCCCGCGATCTGCGCCTTCGATTCCGCCGAAAGACGCGGCGAGTCCCGGAAATCGAGCCACGTTCTCAGGAATCGGATGAAGTAGATGTCGGCATCGGCGGGCAGCGGCCCGGTTGACTCGAAATAGCCGTTCGCCGCGTCGAGATCCCGGCTCAACACCAGGCGCGCGTGGTTC
The DNA here is from genome assembly GCA_016934125.1 of Candidatus Hydrogenedentota bacterium. Taxonomy (GTDB): domain Bacteria; phylum Hydrogenedentota; class Hydrogenedentia; order Hydrogenedentales; family SLHB01; genus JAFGTL01. The sequence goes on along the minus strand of JAFGTL010000696.1, from coordinate 548 downwards.
AGCGCCCAGCGCCGCCCATCCTGCGGATCCATGTCCGGCTCGAGCCCGCCGAAGGTATCCGCGATCCACCGCACGTACTCGGCCCGCCGCTCGGCAAGGCCCTGGGCATACCCGGCCTCATCATCTGCCGTACAGATCGACGATGCCAGGATCCCCGCCGACACGATCGCCGTGTGTGTGGCCATTCGCATCCTGTGGCTCCCCGTACGTTGTGCCGATTGCCTGCCGGAGCGTTGCGACGCTCGGGCCTCCCCAAGGATGAATCGCCCTCTCTCCTGAACCTCCCCGGCCTTCACGCGTAACACTAGCATGGCCACCCGTCGCACGCAATCCAAACGCCTCGATGCACTTCGCCACGGCCGGGATGGCCCTGCCGTTCGGGCAGGGATGGTCCGTCTGCGGCCTGAGCCGGTTCACAGCGATCTTCCCGATTCGGCGCGCCCTTCGGGCGCTGGGCGCCCTCGGGCGCGTTGGAAGAACGCTGCGCGTTCTTCTGCGCTGGCTCCGTGTGCGCTGGCTCCCGCCAAGCGCGTTGCCCTTCGGGCGCG
>JAFGTL010000695.1 GCA_016934125.1 Candidatus Hydrogenedentota bacterium | reverse complement strand
GTGATCGATCACGGCCTGGGCGGCGCCGGCGAAGTAGAGGATGCTGTCGCCGATGAGCCAGTGGCAGAACCGCCAGTAGTCGATGGCGAGGGCGTCCTCGACGGGATCGCGGAAGGGCGGGTGGGCGATGTGTTCGCGTACGGAGGCGGGCGGGATGTCGACGGGATCGGGCCGGCCGCGCCCCTTCATCCACGCCCGCCAGGCCGCCCGCCGGCTGGCGCTCTCCTCGCCGCGGCTGAAATCCTGCCACTCGTCCGTGCAGCCGCAGGCGAGGATGTAGGCGGCGACGGCGTCGCCGTGGTGGGCCTCCATGTGGGCGAGAAAGGCTTCGAGGTAGGCGCGGGTGTCCTTGCGCCACCGTTCGGAGGCGGCGACTTCGCCGAGGCCGTAGAACGAGTCGGCACAGCCCGCATACCGGCCCATGAGGCGTTCCCACCAGTCCGGGGTGTTGAGATCGATCATGCAGAGGAGCTTGGCGCCGGGCATGGCGTCGCGGATCTGGGCCACCTGGGCGTCGAGGGAGTCGAAGTCGTAACGATCAAGGCCGAGCCACACCTTGGGCGCCGGGGAATAGGGCACGCCGAGGGAGCAGAGGGTGTTGGCGGGGAAGAAGCATACGGTGCCGACGCCGATGTCGCCGAAGGCGCGGATCGTGTCGGATTCGGGGCGGAACGAGCGGTAGGCGAACCACCGCGGGGGCCGTTGGGGTTGCGTCATTGCCGTATCTCCTTGGGCGGGGCCAATCACACAGAGACTTGCCAACAGGATCGCGGATCCGAACATGGCGGTGTGTGCCTCTCGCGCGCGCCCCCTGGCGGCACGACAGAGCCGAAAGGACGCCGCGTTGGTTTCGCGAATTGGATTCCGTGCGTGCCGGGGATGAGCTTGTCACGGCGCGGACCGCCGAGTCAAGACTGCCCGCGAGGCGCCTTGAATCCGCTCGCTGCGCTGGTATAGAACTGCGCCCGGATTTCACGATGAAGGCCAGAAGTGGCGAAGGAACGTACGATGACGAGCTTTGAGAAGATCGATCCGGCCGAGCTATTCAGTCATCTGCCCGCAAACCGCTGTGGCGAGGCGGAGCGGCGGTATCTGAACGAGATCTGCGAGGCGGGTTTCAGCAACAAGGGCGAGTCGGCCGGGATGATCCGGCGGTTCGAGGAGGCCTTTGCGGCGAAGATGGGCACGGCCTACGCCATCTCGCACAACTCCGGCACGGGCACGATGCAGTCATGCCTGCTGGCGGCGGGCGTCGGGCCGGGCGACGAGGTGATCGTGCCGGCGAGCACGATGGCGTCGACGGCCTTCGTGGTGGTGGAGTGCGGCGCGGTGGTGGTGTTTGCGGACTGCGATCCGGACACGTTCAACATCGATCCGGCCGATGTCGAGCGGAAGATCACGGAACACACCAAGGCGATCATCCCGGTGAGCGTGTTCGGGCTGCCCGCCGACTTCGATCCGCTTCTCCGGCTCGCGGAGAAGCACAACCTCACCATCGTCGAAGATAACGCGGAGTGTTACCTGGCGCGATACAAGGGGCGGCTGGTGGGCACCATCGGCAACGCGGCGAGCTTCAGTTTCCAGGCGTCAAAACACATGACGAGCGCGGGCGACGGGGGCATGGTGACGACGAACGACGAGGAGTATGCCCGCAACATCCGCAAGGCGGCCGTGGTGGGTTATGCGGCGGTGGACGCGAAACCCGGCTCGACGCACGTGCCGCGGGAGGTGCGGCAGGATTGGACGTACAAGCGGCATGATCGGATGGGCTACAACTTCCGGATGTCGGCGGCCCAGGCGGCCTTCGGGCTCGGGCAACTCGAACGGCTCGAATCCCTCGTGGCGGCGCGGCAATATATCGCGTCGCAGTACGAGGCGGCCATCCGGGAAGAGAAATGCGAGTGGCTGACTCCCCCCTACGTTCCCGAGGGTTGCACCCATTCGTACTGGTGCTACACGTGCAAACTCGATGAGGCCATGCTGGGCGTGGACTGGCGCGGATTCCGCGAGGCGTTCATCGAGCACGGCGGCGACGGGCTGTATGGGCTGTGGACGCCGGTGCACCTCGAAACCATCTTCCAGACGATGGCGTTCTACGGCTCCAAAGATCGCGCGCCCAACTTCGATCCGCGCTACAAGGGCAACGTCAAGCGCTACAACGAAGGCGACTGCCCGAACGTCGAGGCCTACCGGAAGCACCTGTGCCTCTTCAAGACGGGCATGCAGACGCTCGACAAGGTGAACGCCCAAGTGGACGCGCTCCGGAAGACGATCCGGCATTACGGGTGAGGGCGGTTGAGGCCCTCGGAGAGCGGGCGACAGTCACTCTTACTCGTCTTGGAGTTGCGTGCAGCGGGCTGCTTTGAGTTCGCGTATCGGCTCTATCCCAAGCCCGAATCTCCCCGGAGTCCGAACTGCCCGCCAGCGCGAGAAGTCCTTTCGCTCTGCTGTGAGCTTCTTCACCTCTGCAACGGTGTCATCTGACGCCTTGCAGCCGAAGATCACGCCGGTGAGCGCCTCTGGCACGAAGGGGAACTCCCCGTATGGAAGAAGTCTGCCATTCGAGTGAATGAACAGGCGGTATTCCTCCTCATACGCCCACAGGGCATCCTTCACGGTTGCACACAGCGCGGGCTCTGTGTCGTGAGAAAGGGGCGGGAGTTGCGGGAAATACCACACCGGACGCAGATCCCATTCGATCTTCGCGTCAGTCTCGCCTTCCTTCCCGATTGAGTCCTTCAACTTAAACTTGAGTGGATCGAACTCAAGACATAGCCCGCGATGGCTGTCCGCATAGTGCGAGAACATGAGCACGCTGTCGTTCCTCGCGCTGAAACAACCCATGGCGCACTCGATGAACGTTGCACGGATATCCTCCTCAAAGCCGCAGTCAAAGGGATCGTTGAACATTGCGGGGCACGGGAGGAAGAGCTTGTTGTCTTGCAGCAGTACTCGGATGCGCTCTTCGTGATACTCAACATAGCGGTAGATTCGGGTTGGAGGCACAAGACGCTTGATCGAAAGTGAGAACGGCTCTCCCTCAGGAGCCCCCGATCTCCAGAGGCGCTCAACTTCCGTCAACGTGTCCTTCGTTGTGCCTACGAGATAGGGTTCAAGGCAGTCCCAGGAGACTTCGTTCATGATCTTCGTCACCCTCGCCTGCGAGAGGCTCCCGTCGTCGACTTCTTTCGTTTCCACGGCGCGTTCAATTGCGGGGGCGCTTGGCGCAATACCCTCGAACAGGAAGAGTGGCAGTTTCAGCACAACGTCGCCGTCGTAGCAGAACCTCAACTCCCAGAACTCGGGCAAGACGTGATCGGCGCTCATCGTGTCCTCCATTGAGCCGAGCAGCGACTCGCTGTGCAACGGGTGGGCAAGCGATATGGATGAGTCTACGGCGTATGTGCTTGTCTGTCAAGGCGAGGCAATTCGGGCAGCGGATACCGGTGCGCGGAAGGGGCCCCTGTTACCTCAGGCCGAGAGATGTGACTCGGAGCACCGTTGATCCCCTTGGCCGGGCGGACTACTATGGCTTGGGCACAACCTGGGAGGGCGATGCCATGGGGACGAATCTGGATCGGCGGGCGTTTCTGAAGTCGGCGGCGGCGCTGGCGGCGGCCGGGGCGATGCCTGGGGCGTATGGGGCGGTGGCAGGCCGGGAACTGATTCCATCGCCGCGCAAGAAGGCGCCGGGCGTAGTGCGCGGGGCGTTCTTCTATCCGCCGTTGAGCGTCGTCGAGGCGGGGGAACTCGAAGACTCGTGGGCCAAGCACCAATGGTGCACCTGGCCGGGGAATCAGTTCAGGCCGGAGGAGCAGCAAGCCAAGTTCATGGAGCAGCTCCGGGCGATGACGGCGGGGCTCGATCTCACCCTCGAGATCGACGAGGCGCCCATCTACACCGACGCGGGCATCCAGGCCTTCTTCGAGGGCGCCAAACAGTCGAAGCCGGACGCGCTGCTGCTGTTCCATTTCTGGAACAGCTTCAGCGGCAAGCTGTGGCCGTATATCGAGGCCTTTGACGCGCCCGTGATCCTCTACCATCCGGTGGGCGCGAACCACCAGCTTCCGCCGGAGAAGTTCCGTACGGCGCCGGGCGTGCAATACATTCACTCCGTCGAGAACTGGGCGGCCCTGGAGCGGGGCCTGCGCTCGGTGCATGCCCAGGTGCGCATGGGGCAGAGCAGGCTGCTGCGCGTGTCGGGGCGCTTGAAGGAGGAGGCGGACGATCACGAGTCCTTCTTCGATATGCCCATCCACGGCGTGCCGGCCGGGCACTTCAACGATCTGTTCGACGCGATCGCCATCGACAAGGATATGGAGCGGTTTGCGCGTTCGGTTCGGCGGAAGGCGCGGCACGTGATGGATCTGAGCGATCAGGCCTTCCTGGATGCGGTGCGCTCCCACGTGGCGGTGCTCGAGATCATGGAGCGCCACGAGGCGGACGCGATCACCATCGAGTGCCTGTTCCTGAAACACCGGAAACCGTGCCTCAGCTTCTCGGTGAACAACGGCGCCCTGGTGCCGTGCGGGTGCGAGAACGATCTCAACGCGACGCTCACGTTGATGCTCGGCGCCAACCTGTTCGGATGCGGGGGATTCCAGCACAATCCCGAGTACGACATCCAGCAGAACCTCTATTTCGGCTCGCACTGCACCTGCGCGACGCGGCTCCACGGGCCCGACGAGAAGGCGCAGCCCTACCTGCTGCGGCCCTTTTTCCATCAACTGCCGAAAACGGTGGCGTTCGACGTGCAATGGCCGGCCGGCGAGCCGGTGACGCTGTGCAAGTACCACACGAGCAAGGAGCCGGGGGAGCAACTGCTGGACGCGTATGCGGGCGAACTCGTGTCCTCGCCGGGCTGCCCGCCGACGGGCGGATGCGCGACGCGGGCGCTGGTGCGGCTCCGCGATGTCGACGACGTGTGCACGGTGTATCCGGGCCCGCATCCGAGTTTGTTCTGCGGCGATCACGCGCAGCAAGTCAAGACGTTTGCGGATCTGTATCGGCTGAAGATCAGAACGAATGCGTGAAGGGGAGGCCTAAGACGGCGGAACAGGTTCCGCGAAGCCGGTTTGAATTGGTGTGTGGAAAATGGAGGGGACTCGTGAAAGGACGTGCATTGCGCGTGGTAGTGGCCGGCTCGCTGGCTTGTGCGTTGACGGCGGCGCCGGCGATAGGTGAAATGATGGAGGGCAAGTTGATTCTGCATACACGGAGCCGGCCGGCCGAGTTGGGCCGCGAGGAGTCCCCGGCCATTGTGTACAAAACCGTCGAGTGGGATCCGAAGAAGACGGCGATCGTGATCTGCGACGTGTGGAACACGATGAAGTGCGCGATCCCGGCGGATCGGGTGGCCGAACTGGCCCCGCGGATCAATGAAGTCGTGTCCGCCGCGCGGCGTCAGGGCGTGCTCATCATCCATGCGCCCAGCGGCACCATGGATTTCTACAAGGGCACTCCGCAGCGGGCCCGGTGCACGGATGCGCCGGCAGTGGAAACGGCGGTTCCTCTCAAATGGAATCCACTCGATGAGACACGGGAGGCCCCGTTGCCCATCGATGACTCGGACGGCGGCTGGGAAGGGCCGGTGGCGGAGGGCCCGGCGCCGCAGACGCGGCAGCATCCGGCCATCGAGATCGCCGAGGAGGACGCCATCGGGGATGGCGCCGACATCTACTATCTGCTCGAGCAGCGCGGGATCGAGAACGTGATCCTGACGGGCGTTCACACGAACATGTGCATCCTCGGGCGCCCGTTCGGGATCCGCCAACTCACCTATCTTGGGAAGAACGTGCTGCTGCTGCGGGATCTGACGGACGGCCTGTACAACCCGGAGAAGGCGCCTGAAGTGAGTCATTTCCGGGGAACGGATCTCGTGATCGAGCACATTGAGACGTACTGGTGCCCGACGGTGGTCAGCACCGATTTCGTCGGCCGGCCGCCCTTCCGTTTCAAGGACGACCACCGGCCGCACGTCGTGTTCTTCGTCAGCGATGATCACTACGGCGCGGACAAGACCCTCCCGCGGTACGCCCAGTCCCTGCGCGAGCACTACGACGTGCACTGCACGGTGCTCCATGGCGAAGGGCGGCACGAGGCGCCCCTCGTCG
>JAFGTL010000694.1 GCA_016934125.1 Candidatus Hydrogenedentota bacterium | reverse complement strand
GTATGGCCGCTGCTCAGAGAGAAGTGGGCCCTGTTCGCCCTCGCCGCGGCCTCGTGCGCCCTCACGATGTACGCCGCCACCGTATGGGGCGCCGTAGGCGGCGACATCACCTTCCCGTTCCCAACGCGCGCGGCCGCCGCCTGCGTGGCCTACGTAGTCTACCTCGGCAAGGCCCTCTGGCCCGTGCATCTCGCCGCGTACTACCCCCACCCCGGCGACACGCTGCCCCTCTGGCAGCCCATCGCCGCCGTGGCGCTTCTCGTGTCGATCTCGGCGGCTGTCCTCGTGTCTGCGCGCAAACGCCCGTATCTGGCGGTGGGCTGGGCGTGGTATCTCGGCACACTGCTTCCCGTCATCGGATTCATCCAGATCGGCCGGCATTGGATGGCCGATCGCTATACGTACGTGCCTTTGATCGGGCTGCTCATCGCGGGCGTATGGGCCGTGGCGGACGCGTTCTCCACCCGGAAGCGTTCCCGGGCCGCCCTCGGCGTCGTGGCGGCCGTTGTCGTCGCCGCAGCGGCCATCGGCGCCTCCTTGCAGGTGCGGTGCTGGCGGAACAGCGAGACGCTCTGGCGCCACGCCCTGAGGGTGACGGCCAACAACCATCTCGCCCACAGCAATCTCGGCTCGCATCTGGCCCGCCAGGGCAAGCTCGAAGAGGCCGCCTCGCACTTCGCCGAGGCCGTCGCCATCGAGCCCGTGTTCGTGAGCGGCTTCTACAACCTGGGCCTGGCCCGGCTGCTTCAGGAACGACACGACGAGGCCGCGGCCGCCTTCGCCGAGACACTCCGGCTCAAGCCCGATTATCCGAACGCCCACGCCAGCCTCGGCATCGCCCTGTTCGCCCTCGGCCGCCGCGACGAGGCCGAAGCCTGCTTCCGGCGGGCGCTCGAAGTCAACCCCGGCGACACGAAGGCCCGCGAGAACCTCGACAGGCTCCTCGCGCAGGAAGCCCCTACTTCCCCGGGGGCCGCCGCTTCACCTCCGTGATGTCTTTCGTGACGGCCTCATTGGGATAGGTGAAGGTATCCGGCCATAGCTTCCGCCCCGGATAGATGGCCGTGTTGATCCCCGTGTGAACCCCGTCGGATATGATGGCGCCGAATTTCCTGCGCCCGCTGTCCACCAGTTTCCCCTTCACCATCGATGGGATGTTCGCCCCGTCGTGCCGGAAGTTCGCCGTGATCGTGCCCGCGCCCAGGTTCGCGCCCTCCCCGATCACGCTATCGCCCACATAGCTCAGGTGCGGCACCGCGCAGCCATCCATCAGGATCGAGTTCTTGATCTCGACGCCGTGGCCCACCCGGCACCCGTTACCCACCGTCGTGCCCGGGCGGATCCAGCAGTCCGGGCCGATGGACGCGTCCTTGCCGATGCACACCGGCCCGTCGATCACCACCCCCGAACGTACCACCGTGCCCGGCCCGATAGACACCCGCCCGTTCAAGTCGGCGGCCGGGCTCACGTCGCCCAGGATCTCCGGCTCGAAGCCATGCGTCAGCAGATACTCGTTCGCATCGAGCAGATGCCATGGATACCCGATGGCCAGCCAGTACCCCTCCATCTCGACCACCCGGAAATCGCTCGTCCCGGCGAGCGTCTGGATCGCGCTCGTGATCTCGATCTCGCCCCGGGGCGACTTCTCCGTGTCCGCGAGCACCTCGAACACCGCCGGCGTGAACTTGTATGCCCCCACGTTGGCGATTGTCGAGAAGATCTGCTCCGGTTTCTCGACGAGCCGGACGGCCCGATCCCCGTCCACCACCTCGTAGATCCCGTACAACCGCGGATCGGCCACCTGCCGCACCAGCGCGGCCTGCTCGGCCTGCGCCAGCCGGGCCAAATCGCCCGGATCGTACAGATCATCGCCGTTCATGGCCAGGAACGGCCCATCCACCGCCTCGGCGCATTGGAGCACGGCGTGCCCCGTTCCCAGCGGCTCGGATTGCACCACGTACTCGATCGGGAGCCCTTCGTAGTCAGCCCCGAAGTACGCCTCGATCCGCTCCCGCATGTAGTTGACCACCACGATCGCCCCGTCCACGATTCCCGTGAGCGCGCGCAACTGATGCTCGAGAATCGTCCGGTTCGCCACCGTCAGCAGCGGCTTCGGGCGCGTCAGCGTCAACGGATACGTGCGGGTGGACTTCCCCGCGGCCATGATGACAGCTTTCATACGAATCGACCTCCCTGCCGGTTGCCCGATGATACCCAAGGGCGGCGACGGCCCGCAAACGGCGCTGCTCCTTCAACATCCCGCGGCGCTTGTGCTAGGATTGCCGCACGAGGCGTGCGACTCAACCGGTGGAGCGAAGGACATGACGACGATCTCCGTGCGCGTAGTCGAGCCCAACTGGCTCGTCCGGGAGTGGCGCACGCGGCGCGAGCGCGTGTGGCTCGCCGCCATCGCCATCCTCGGGTTCGCCCTGCGCCTCATACGCCTCGGCACCTGGCCCTACTGGCACGACGAGGTGCACAACCTCATCAAGATGGAGCACCTGCCCGAGGTGCTCCGCGGCGAATACGTGTCCAACCATCCGCCCCTGTTCACCATCCTTGGCACGGCCTGGCGGGCCGTCGGATTGGGCGGCAACGAGTGGACGATGCGGCTGCTGCCCGTCGTCCTGGGCGTCGGCGCGATCCTCACGCTCTACCTCTTCACGCGCCACCTGTTCGGCATGCGTGCAGGCCTGTTCGCCGCGTTCCTGCTCGCCGTATCCCCGTTCCACGTCCTCCACTCCCAGGATCTCAAAGAGTACATCGTGCTCCCGCTCACCGCGCCCATCATGGCGTACTTCCTGTATCGCGCTGTCGACGAAAACCGGCCCCGGCTGTGGGCCGCATACGCCCTCGCCGCCGCCGGCGTCTGCTACAGCGAGTTCTTCGCCGGCCCCCTCCTCGTCGCCGTCAATCTCTGGGCGTTGGTGCAGTTCCGGGGCCGGTGGAACCGGCTCCCGGGCTGGTTGCTCGCCAATTTCGCGGGGGCGCTCCTCTTCCTGCCGTATTGCGCCGTACTCCTCGACAAAGTCCACAACATCATGATCGCGCCCGAGCATTGGTGGGTGCCCAAGCCTACGCCGTGGATCGCCCTGTTCTACCTCAAGACGATCGCCTTCGGCTACTCCGATCTCGAGCCCCACTTCAAGATCGCCCTCGCCATCTTCGCCCTCGCCGCACTGGCGGGCGTCATCCTCGCCTGGAAGCGCGACTGGCGCGCCGCCTCGCTGCTGCTGGCCTGGTTTGCGATTCCCGTGGCCCTCGTCTATGCCGTGTCCCTTCTCACGAACAGCATCTTCCTCTCCCGCGCCATGCTGCCCTATGCCCTCGCCGTCTACATCCTCGTCGCCGTGGCCCTCGCCCGGATTCCCGCCACCATCCTGCGCGCCGCCGCCCTTGCCCTCTTCGCGATCATTGCGGCCTTTCCTCTATACCAACGCTACTGCGCCGAATACGCGCCCCTCGATATCCCCCACCGCCCCGGCATCCATCCGCCCCGCGACTATGATCGCGCCGCCCGCTTCATCCTCGAGCGCTGGCAGGAAGGCGATATCGTCATCCACGCCAGCGCGTGCACCTGGCTCCCCTTCTATTGGTATGGATTCCGCGACAACCCCAATCAGTACACGGCCGGCCTGAGTTCCCAGTTCATCTACGTCATCAACTCCGGCAACCCGCGCACCTCCGACTCCCCCGAACTCGACCACTACTGGCCCCAGGAACTCCAGCCGCTCGTCGAGGGCAAGAACCGCGTGTGGTACGTGTTCTCCGAATGGGAGCGGAAGTACCTGCCGTACAACGCCACCGACGTCTGGCGGTGGATGGATCAGCACTATGTCGAAGTGAGCCACGACCTCTTCCGGGGCATCGAGGTGTTCCTGTACGTCAAGGAGCGCGCCGGCGCGCCCGTGGCCGTGGCCGAGCGGTACCGCGACGACGGCGTATACGCCTATGTGCGCCATACCCGCGGGCTCGACAGGGCCTACGTCAAGCAGAAGCCCGACAACGGGCTTGTTGCATCGCCCCCCGCCGAACGCGCCGGCGCCCTCGAACTGCGCTTCGAAGACGCGCCCGTGGCCGGCGCCCTCTCCGGCCCCGGGCCCGGCGACGCGTCCGGCGGGCCCACGCGCACGGTTACCTTCTCCGTCGAGAACCGCAGCGAACGCGAGGTGCCCTGCACCATCGAGTTCTTCGCGTCCGACCTCCTCCTCCCCTTCGCCCAACTCCTCGAAGAGCGGCCCGAATCCGATCTATGGCTGACGAACCGGCTGTACACCGGAGCGCCGCCTCCCGAAACCTACGAACTTGCCACCATGACGGCCGAGCTCTCCGGCCCGGACGACGCCGCCCTCACCGGCGCCGCCGGCCTTGCCCCGGGCGACTACGCCACCTACCTCTACATGCAGGGCGCGCCGCTCGACGTCGAGCATCGGCGCGGCGACGTGCACGTGCTCGCGGGCGACGTAGATCTGGCGGCACCGGTTCCGCGCGGGCGGGCCGATCTGATGGGTTGGCACTGGTTCATCGGCGCGCCCGTGTCCGTTGCAGACGGCGCGGCGCCGCTCCCTATCCGCGTCACGGCCTCCCCCATCGACGGCGTCCCCAAGAGTTGGGTGTTGCTCGGCTACCTCGCCTTCCGCCGGATCCCGTACCTCGCCCCGAGAGATCCCGAGCCCGTGTTGCCCCCGTGGCCCGGCGACGTCGTGTTGCCGCCAAGCACCGCGATGTCCTGGGCCGTCGAGGTAGCCGATGCGCGGCAACGGGTGGACGTGTGGGCCTTCGAACGCACCGAGGACGGCCGCGCGCATCGGGTTTTCCGAACGTACGCCCCGGAGCCGGCCTCTCTCCCGAGCCCCTAGCTCGGCACCTCGACGAACTCCGTCGTCACGCCCTCCCCCTCGATATGGAACAGCCGGTATCCCTTGGCCGCCGTGTTGTCGAAGTTATCGCGCGTCGTGGAACAGCACGCCGTGGTCGTGTACAGCACGCCATCCTGCTGCTCGACCTGGTTGCCGTGGTAGTGGCCGGCCGCGACGAGCCGCAGGTTGTGGTGCGCGAACAACCCGATCACCTCGTCGGCGTTCTGGACACGATACGCCTTCGAGTGGGGGTTGAACGGGTGGTGGGCGAACAGGGCGATGGGCCGATCCCGCCGGATGCGCTCGAGGCTGTCCGCGAGCCAGTCTATCTGCCAGTCGCGCACCGTCACGTCGCTCTTGGCGCCCTCGCACGAGTCGATGCCGATGAACACCCACCCTTTCTCTTCTTCCATCCAGTTCATCCGCTCGAAGGTGATCAGATAGTTCGAGTAGATGTTTGTAGCGGCCGTGCACACATCGTGGTTGCCGGGCACGGCCAGCCAGGGCCGTTCGAGCCGGTTGAACGACGCGAGCGCCAGCTTCAGCTCAGGCAGACGCCCCGCGGTCGCGATGTCGCCGAGAATCACCGTGAACGCCACGTCCGCATTCGCGTTGATGCTCTGCACGGCCCGGTGAACGATGGCCGCGCTCCGGGCATCGAGCACATGCACGTCATTGATGGCCGCGAACGTGAGCCGCTTCGCGCTGCCGAGCCCGATCCGTTGCCTCGTCTGCGCGCACCCGCCCAGCCCGAGCGCGCCCACGAGTCCAATGAACTGTCTGCGTGATAGCTGCATCGATCGATCTCCCGTAACGTACCTCTCTCCGCACGCGATCTTGCCTGGTGTCGTCCGGCGTGATCAAGGCCGCCGTTGAGCCCGCCGCACCGCCCTGACTTCCGGTGCGCGCGTCTGTTATGATTCCGGCGAATTCGAGCCCAAACAACCACGGAGTACTGTGATGGCGAACAAGAATCTCGACCCCTTCTCCGGGGGGCGCACCTTTGTCCAAACCGGCAAGGCGGAGCTCCCCGAACTCGATAAATGGCAGCAGATCGGCGAAGATGAAGCGGCCATGGCCGCCGACATGATCCGGAGGAATGAACTGTCCGGCGGCACGCCCGAAGTGCGCGAATTCGAGCGGGAGTGGCGCGAGTGGATCGGCACCCAGTTCTGCATCACCACCATCAACGGCACTTCGGCCCTGTACAGCGCCTTCTTCGGCCTCGGCGTCGGCCCGGGCGACGAAGTCATCTGCCCCGTCAACACCTGGATCTGCACCATCGCGCCCGCCCTGCTGCTCGGTGCGAAACCCGTGTTCTGCGACATCGATCCCGATACCCTCATGCTCGATCCGGCTGACGTCGAGGCGAAGATCACCGAACGCACGGCCTGCATCGTGCCCGTCCATCTCTGGGGCAACCTGTGCGACATGGACGCCCTCAAGGCCATCGGCGCCAAACACGCCATTCCCCTGATCGAGGACTGTTCCCACGCCCACGGCGCCAAGTACAAGGGCGTCATGTGCGGGGCCATCGGCGATGTGGGCTGTTGGAGTCTCCAGGGCTCGAAAGCCGTCAGCGCCGGCGAAGGCGGCGTGCTCACCACCGATAATGTGGACGCCTTGGAGCGGGCGTGCCTCGTCGGCCAGGTTAACCGCATTCAGGGCATCGACCTCGTCCGGCCGAAGTACGAGGAACACCAACCCCTCGGCCTCGGCATGAAGTTCCGCGCCCATCCCCTCGGCATCGGCATCGCGCGCGTCCAGTTCAAGAAGCTCAATGAGTTGAACGCCCGCCGCGCCGCCTACATCGAAGCGGTTGAGGCCGGCCTGGCCGATATCCCCGGCCTGCGGCCCGTCTCCGTGTACGACGGCGCTGAGCGCGGCGGTTTCTACGGCTTCCCCGCCATCCACGATCCCGATGAGATGGGCATGCCCACCGCCGAGTTCATCGACAAGGCGAAGCAGGCGGGCTTGCGGATCGGCGGAACCCCCTATCCCAACCTGCACGATCTGCCGCTATTCGCGAAGGGCTTCGACATATTCACCCGCAACCGCGGCCCCCTGTGCCCCGGCCAGGGATACACCGGATACAAGCCGGGCGACTTCCCGAACGCCGAGCTCGCCGCCTCGCGCACCGTGTTCCTGCCCCGGCTCAGCGATCCCGTCCCGGAGGCCGCCGGTATCGTGCTCGACACCCTGCGGAGCGCCGCCCAAGCCTGAGTGCGCCTCGAGGAGAACCGCACCATGCGGATTGTGGTTGCCCCGGACTCGTTCAAGGAATGCGCCTCGGCCGCCGACGTCGCCGCGGCGATCGCCGACGGCGTCCGCCGCGCCGCACCCGCCGCCGAGATCGTGGCCGTGCCCATGGCCGACGGCGGGGAAGGCACCGTGGACGCCCTCGTGGCGGCCACGGGCGGCACCCGTGTCGAATGCCCCGTGGCCGGCCCGCTCGGCGATCCCGTGACGGCCGCCTACGGCCTCCTCGGCGATGGCGCCACCGCCGTCATCGAGATGGCCGCCGCATCCGGGCTGGCGCTCGTGCCGGTTGAGCGCCGCGATCCCTGCCGCGCCACAACCCGCGGCACCGGTGAGCTCATCCGCGACGCCCTCGACCGCGGCGTCGATGCCATTGTCATCGGCATCGGCGGCAGCGCAACCAACGACGGCGGCGCGGGCATGGCGCAGGCCCTCGGCTATTCGCTGCTCGACTCGGCCGGGAACGAACTGCCGCCCGGCGGCGCGGCCCTGGCCCGGCTCGCCCGAATCGACGCATCGGCCCGGCACCCGCGTCTTGCCCCGTGCCGGATCCAGGTGGCCTGCGATGTCACCAACCCGCTCTGCGGGCCGCATGGCGCCTCCTACGTCTACGGGCCGCAGAAAGGCGCCGCGCCCGAGGCCGCCGCAGAGCTGGACGCCGCGCTGGCCCGGCTCGCGACGGTGGTGGCCGAGCAACTCGGCACGGACGTACGCGATCTGCCCGGCGCGGGCGCGGCAGGCGGGCTGGGTGCGGGCCTCGTGGCCTTTGCCGGCGGCGAACTGCGCAGTGGCGTCGAACTCGTGGCCGAGGCCTGCGGACTGGACGAGGCCATCCGCGATGCCGCCCTCGTCATCACCGGCGAAGGCGCCCTCGATGGCCAGTCGGCCCACGGCAAGACGCCTGTCGGCGTTGCCCGCATCGCCCGGCAGTATGGCGTGCCGGTGGTGGCGCTCGCGGGCGCCCTCGGCGCCGGCTACAAATCGCTCTACGCCTCGGGCATCAATGCCGCCTTCTCCATCTGCGACGGCCCCATGCCCCTCGACCGCGCGGTGCGCGAAGCGCCCCGGCTGCTTCGCGAGGCCGCTGAGGCCGCCGTCCGGCTCTGGCTGGCCGCGGAGGGGCGCCATGCGTGAGGAGTTCCGCGCCGTGCCCTTCCAGGATCCGGCCGCGGCCGGCCGGCGGCTCGATGCCATCCTGAACGAGGCCCGCCCCCGGCTCGCCGACGATCTGGCCGCGGTGCTTGCGAAGACGGCCAATCCCGACGTGGCCCTCACCCGCCTCGAACGCTTCCTCGACGCCGGCCTCACCCGCCGGACGCACATCGACCTCATGGAGGCCGCCCCGAGCTATGCCGACATGCTCTTGACCTTGCTCGATCAGAGCCATCACCTCACCGATATTCTCTGCCGCAATCCCGGTTACATGGCCTGGCTTTGGGAAGAGGCGGAACTCGAACGCGCCCGAAGCCGCCAGGAACTCACCGACGATCTCCTGGATCAGATCCGCACCTTCGACTCCTTCGAGGCCCGCTCCCAGTCCATGCGGCGGTTCAAACGCCGCGAGATCCTCCGAGTCGCCGCCCGCGACATCGTTCGCCATATGCCTCTCGAATCCGTCACCGAGGATCTCTCCAATCTCGCCGACGCGGCCATCGAGGCCGCCATCGAGAGCGCCCTCCCCGACCTCATCGCCCGCCACGGTGCCCCGGGCCTCGGCGACACGGACACGCCTGCCGCCTTCGCCGTGCTCGCCCTCGGAAAACTCGGCGGGCGCGAGCTCAACTTCAGCTCGGACGTCGACCTCCTGTTCCTGTACTCCGGGGAAGGCACGACCGCCGGCGGCGCGTCCGGCCCCGTCGGCAACGACGAGTTCTTCCAGAAACTCGGCACCCGCGTCGTCAAGGCCCTCTCGGAAGTCACAGACGAGGGCCGCGTGTTCCGCGTCGATATGCGGCTGCGCCCCTACGGCCGGATCGGGCCCCTCGCCGTCGGCCTCGACGCCGCCCTCTACTACTACGAGAGCGCCGGCCAGGCCTGGGAACGCCAGGCCCTCATCAAGGCCCGTCCCGCCGCCGGCGACCTCGCCCTCGCCCAGCAGTTCATCGAGCGGACGCGCCCCTTCGTGTTCCCGCGCTACTTCGACGACGACACCCTCGAAGACATCCGCCAGATCAAGCAGCAAGCCGAAGCCCACGTCCACGACAAAGGACAAACCCACACCGAGGTCAAACTCGGCCGGGGCGGCATCCGCGACATCGAGTTCACGGTTCAAGTGCTCCAGTTGCTCAACGGCGGCCGGCTCGAGGATCTCCGCACCGCCAACACGCTCGAGGCGATCAAGGCCCTCGAACGCCACGCTATCCTCACGCCCTTCGAGGCCGACACCCTCGCCGGCAACTACGT
>JAFGTL010000693.1 GCA_016934125.1 Candidatus Hydrogenedentota bacterium | reverse complement strand
GTTCCTCGCCTTCCTCAGCCCCGGCGAGATCGAGGGCGTCGAGAAGAGCGATCCCACCTGGCTCACGTGCGGGAAGAAGCGCTACATCATGGCGTTGCGCCGTATCGAAACGGGGAAGACGGATGGCGGGCTCGCCTGCTACTTCCTCGATGTCCCGACAGGCCACTGCACGATCTACGACTCCCGCCCCATCCTGTGCCGCCTCTATCCATTCAAGCTCGAGGAGACGAAGGACGGCAAGTTCAGGGGATTCACGCTGCACAAGGACGTGGGCTGTCCCCGCCACCGGGACGCGGTCGTCGAGACGAAAGGGCTCCACAAACTCTACTGCAAGGACTGCCGGCACCAGGAGGATTACGACGACCTCGTGCGGTTCTTCAACACGCGGCGGTATCCGGGCAAGAAACCGGGAGATTTCGTGCGTCTGTTCGTTGAATGGAACTCCTCAAAGGGGTGAGGGATCTCACCAGGGAGGACGCGTGCGCCGTGCTTGCGAGGCAGGGGCGCGCGGAGCCGGGAGCCGGCGGGTGGACCGCGAGGAGAACTACCATATGTTGTGTTTCGCGCCGAGGGTGGGCACAATATATTGAACGCGCCCGCGCGGTCTCGGTTTTTCCGGGATTTGACTTCGGATCGGCCTCGTGATATAGTGTGGCACCGTGAAAACCACAGGGCGGCACGGGGGATGACCCACGTAAAGTCAGGTGAGGGCGGTGGCCGCTTTGGCGGGTCGTTTCGTTCGACCTTTCGTGAGCGCTGGTGTGGCGTGCCTGGCCGTAACGCGGGCGGGCCGGACGTGTAGCGCATGAGTGCATGGAGTCTCGAATAGATGAAGCAATGGACCGTGATGCTCATTCCTCACGATCGGGGGAGCACGCGTAGTCTCAATCTCTATTCGTTCCACCTCTGGGTGGTCGTCGTCGGCTTCGTACTCCTCTCCTTCGCATCTGCCTTCCTGTTCCAGCGATACCGCGTCACCGCGCAGCACGTGGACGCGCTCGAACGCGCCAACGCGGAACTCGAACAGGCCAGCCTGGCCGGCCAAGCCGAGGACGGACTCGGGCCGCAGGAGTTGGCGGAGCTCGAGCGCACCATCGGCCAGAAATACGAGGCGCGCGACGAGGCCATCGTGAAGGAGTTGAGCGAGCTCTACGACCTCGAAGCCGAGATCCGCGAGCTCCAGGGCTTCAAACCCCGCGTCCGCGCCGCGGCCGGCTATGTCGACCGCACCCTCGAGGGGGACGGCGGCGAGACCTCGGACGGCAAGGGCGGCCCGCCGGGCGATGCGGGCGAGGCGCCCGACATCGTAGGCAGTGCCGCCGGCGCGCGGCCCCCCCACATGATTTACGGGCTCTCCCGGCCGTCGGCGGACTTGATCGCCCTCGAGATCGGCCTCCGGAAACAGAGCCTGAACGATCTGCTGCTTGCGATGCGCGAGCACCGCGATCGCATCGCACGCCGGCCGGCCATCTGGCCTACCTCGACGCCCACCCGGCACGTCACGTCGCGGTTCGGCTGGCGCAAGGATCCCTTCACCCTCAAGGGCCGCCATCACAGCGGCCTCGACATCGGCGGCAAGCGCGGCTCGCCCGTCATCGCGACGGCCCGCGGCGAGGTCATCTTTGCCGGCCGTGAGCAGTACTTCGGCAACGTGGTCCGGATCGACCACGGCTACGGCATCGTGACCGCGTACGCCCACCTGGATAAGTGCCTCGTCGAGAAAGGCGACCACGTCGAGCGCTACGATGCGATCGGCACGTTGGGCAATACCGGCCGCAGCACGGGGCCCCACATCCACTACGAGGTTGTCGTGAACGGCAAGCCGGTGGATCCCGAGAAATACCTCAAGGAATAAGCATGCTCGATTCCGGCAAGAAGCGCACGTACAGCGAAACCAAGGTGGCCACCATCATCGGCCAAGGCACCCACGTCATCGGCGAAGTCAAGTCCAAGGGAACCGTCCGTGTCGAAGGGATGATCTCCGGCCAAGTCCGGTGCGAAGACACCGTCGTCATTCAGGAAACCGGCCGCGTCAAGGGCGATCTCACCGCCGGCCAAGTTATCATCAGCGGCGAGGTCGAGGGCAACGTGTTCGCCCAGGATCGGCTCGAAGTCACGTCGAAAGGCAAGCTTATCGGCGACATCACCGCGCCGCGCGTCAGCATCGCCGAGGGCGTCCTGTTCGAGGGCCAGTGCACCATGAAGGCGCCGGGCCAGTTGAAAGCCCCGGCCCCGGCCGCCGGCGGCGCGCCTCAGCAGGGCCCAGCCGCGCTTCCCGGCCCCGGCGAGAAGCAGCCCTCCACCTGACGCGGCCTCCATCCGTATGTCTCCGTTCAGCGTCGCGCCACCGCGCGGGAGCACGGTGCTCATCGCCATGAGCGGCGGAGTCGATAGCTCGGCCGCTGCGGCTGTTCTTGTCCAGGACGGCTACGACGTCGCCGGCATCACGATGGACATCCTGCCCCCGCGTCCCGCGCCCGATTCCCCCCTCGACGCGCCCGGCACCCGTGCCGGACGGGTGGCCCGGCATCTGGGCATCCCTCACCGGATCGTCGACTATCGCGAGCGGTTCGACCGCGAGGTCATCGACGACTTCGCCGCCGAATACCGGGCGGGCCGCACGCCGAACCCCTGCGTTCGCTGTAACCAGCGGGTGAAATTCGGCGCCCTCCTCGACGAAGCGGCCGCCTCGGGCGCCGCCTGCCTCGCCACGGGCCATTACGCCCGTATCGAGCCGCGCGGCGAACGCCTCGCGTTGCACCGGGCGCATGATCGCGCCAAGGATCAGACGTACGCGCTGGCCGGCTTGAGCCAGGCCCAACTCGCGCAGTCCTTCTTCCCCCTCGGCGGCAAAACAAAGGAGGAAACCCGCCGGATCGCCGAGGCCCTCGGCCTCCCCGCCGCCGTCGAACCGGAGAGCCAGGACATCTGCTTCGTAGCCGGCAACGATTACGGCGCCTTTCTCGACGAGCGGCTCGGCCCGGCCCGCCCCGGCCCGATCCTGTCCACCGCGGGCGAGGGGTTGGGCGAACACCGGGGCCTGTGGCGCTATACCGTCGGCCAGCGCAAGGGGCTCGGCATCGCCGCGCCGCGGCCGTATTACGTGGTTCGCCTTGATGCGGAACGGAACGCGGTGGTGGTCGGCCACGTCGAGGACACGTATTGCGTCGGCCTGACCGCCCGGCCCGTCACGTGGAGCGGGCTGCCGGCCCAAGCCGAGCCGTTCGAGTGTCTCGCCCAGATCCGCTACCGCCATACGCCCGCCCCGGCAACGGCCGTGCCGGCCGGCGATGCCATCGCCCTGCGCTTCCAGGAGCCCCAGCGGTCGGCCACGCCGGGCCAATGGGCCGTCCTCTACGACGGCGACTATGTCGTCGCCGCGGGCATCATCGAATCCGTCGAGGCGGCCGGCGCCGCCTGAGCACCGCCGCAGATGGTTCCCCCGCGCCCCAGAGGCTACACTGGTGGACGGGTAATGGCCGCATCGAACCAAGGGGAGTCCGCGAATGGACGGGCAATCGATTCTCATTGCATGTGTGCTGGCGAGTGTCGTGTGGGGCGGCGCCGTGGCGGCCGAGGAACGCCAGGTGACGTTCTCCGCCAAGAACCACGATCTCGACAACAACGATAACTTCTCCGTAGATCTGCGGTTTCTGTGTTACGACACGCGCGATACCGTCGGCCCCGGTATCGACAACTCGCAGTCTATCGAGAAGGTCGAGATCGCCACCGGCATCGAGACGGTGCTGTATGCGCCGCCTTCCATCACGGGGGCGCAGGCCGCCCCCGGCCTCGGCGCGGCCTCGTTCAGCCCGGTTGCCGACAAGGTGGCCTTCATCCACGGGCCGCCCATCGATCAAGTCGAGGCGCGGGGCTGCTACGCCAAACCCAACCGGAACGGCGCCGAGGTGGCCGGCGACGGCAGCCAGCGGCTCGTGTGGCTCGACTGCCGCGACACGGAAACCACCCGGCCCACGCTGCCGGGCGCCCACCGCGGCGGCACCCACCGCCACGAATACAGCCTCGACGGCCGCCGGATCGGATTCACCTACGACGATATCCTGCTGACGGAGTACGATCGCACCATCGGCTACATGGAGCCCCACCCGGCGGCCCCGGGCGGCGCCACCCATTACTTCGCGGTGCTCGTGCCCGTCGTGCCCAAGGGAACCGCCCGGCCCGGGGAGATCGAGAAGGCCTACGGCGACGCCTGGATCGGCCGGGAAGGCCTGATGCGGGCCTTCATCGGCAAGGTGCGCACCGAGGACGGCGGCCACGAGGAATCCCTGTTCGTGGTCGATGTGCCCCGCGATGTGGATATCACCACCGCCGATTCCGGCTCCGTCGAGCGGTTTCCGAGCCCCCCGCAAGGCATCCGCATCCGCCGCCTTACCCATGCCTGGGCCGGCGGCATCGTGCGCGGGACGGTTGCGGGCGATCGCATCGCGTACTACGGCCGGGCCGCGGACGGCTCAACGCAGATCTTCATCATCCCTGCGGACGGCTCGGATCGCGATCCGGATCCGGCCAAGCGCCCCGTGCAGGCCACGCACTTCGCCCACGGCGCGGGCCCCGGCCTGCGCTGGCATCCCTCCGGCCGCGCCATCGCGTGCATCAGCTACAACGGCGTCGCCGTCACCTGCGTCGAGCCCGGCGCCCGGTTCGGCCAAACCATGTTCCTGACGCCTCAAGGCGACGGCCCCGAGCGGACGGCCCTCGTGTGGGCGCCGGACGGCTCGGTGCTCGCCTACAACAAGCCCGTGCCCACCTACCATCCCGACGGGAGCCGGGCGCGCGCCTTTGACGGGGCCGATTTCCGGCGGATCTTCGTGGTGCCCTATCCCGATCGGGACGGGGACGGCCTTGTCGATCCAGAGGAGGCCGGGGCGAACTGAAGCGCGCCCGGCGGGGTGTGGTGTCCGGGCAGGACGTGCTACGATTCGCGGAAATGCGCCGGTAGGCTCGGGTTTGATCCGGCGCGGAAGGAGGAAACATGGCGCTCTCACGGGAACCGTCCGGATTCAGGAAGTACTTCGAGCCGTTTCTCGGCAACAGCGAACTCGCCGCCATGTACCGCCAGATGGCCGAGTGGCTGGCCGGGCAGCAGGTGCAGGATTCCGGCCACGAGCACTACGGGGCCGTCTGGTTCCCTACCGAGACGCGGTACGACAACCGGGACACGGCCTGCGCGGCCCTGGCGTTTCAGCGCATGTTTCAGGCCACGGACGACGGCCGGTATGCGGATCAGGCCGCCCTGGCCCGCGACTACGTCCTCCGCGTGCAGGAAGAGGACGGCGGTTACGCGGAACTGACTCGCGATAACGCACGCATCGACGAGGGCTCAATCGTCAACACGGGCATCATCGCCCATTCGCTCATCCGCGCGTACAACGCCGGCCTCCCCTTCGGGGCGGCGGATCTCGAGGCGCTCGCGCGGATGGCGGACTTCGAGCTGACGCTCGAGTGGGTTCCCGGCGGCTTCTACCACGACGAGAAGCACAAAACGGAGGATTCGCGGCTCGATTGCCAGAACACCACCGCGCTGGCCGCCATGTCGCTCGCCCAGATCTATCGATTCCTCGAAGAACGGCGCGCTCAACCCAAGGAGGAATGGATGGCGGCCGCCCGGCGCACGCTCCCCCGGCTCGCCGAAGGGCAGGAAGACACCGGCCAGTGGCCCTACCGCATGGGCATGATGGATCGATTCCCGTGCGACATGAACCACCACGGGATGGTGATGCTCTTCGTCGGGGAACTGTACCGCGAGTTCTGCGACGAGCGCCTGCTCGACGTCCTCATCCGCGGCGGCGACTGGCTCGTCGAGGACGCCTTCCTCCACACGGCCCACGGCACCAAGCACAACTGGACATTTCAGAAAAGCGCCTGCCTGTACTTCACCTGGGGGTACTTCATGACCGCCGCCGCCCTGGCCCAACTCGGCACGCTGGATCGTGAACGGGGCGACCACTGGCGGTTCGAGGCCCGCGAGCTACTCCGCTACGTGCGCACCGACCTCTGGGCCAATCCGAACGCAGCCGACGAAGGGCCGTTCAAGCTGACGGAAGCCGGCATGGCGCCCGGCTACGCCTGGCACGGCCAGAGCATGGGATGGTGCCTCTACGAGATGGATCACATCCTTCACGATCTTGGCGTCCGGCTCGCATTCCGGGACGCCCGGTAACGAAAGGGGGTTCCCGTGGCGCAGGACACTGCAGACGGCCCGGTGCGCGAGGTGCGGTTCGTGTCGCCCGGCGAGGCGGCCCTCGCCACCCGCGAGCGGCTACCCCTTCCGGCGGGCCGGGTGCGCGTTCAGACACGCTTCAGCCTCGTCTCGACGGGCACCGAACTCGCCTACCTCGACGGCAGCCATCACGATGTAGCCGAAGGCCGCTGCACGTTCCCCATGGGCGCCAAGGGCGGATACAGCAATGTCGGCGTGATCGTCGAGACCGCACCCGACGTGACCGGCTGGCGGGCCGGCCAGCGCGTGTTCAGCATGACGGGCCACGCCAGCGAGGCGCTCCCTACCCCCGGACTGATGACCCCGGTGCCCGACAGCGTATCCGACGGCCAGGCCGCGTTCGCGGCGGTGGGCAGTATCGCCCTCCACGGCGTCCGCATGGGCGACGTGCGCCTCGGCCATACCGTGCTCGTCACCGGACTCGGCCTCATCGGCCAGTTGGCCGTCCGCATCGCCCGGCTGGCCGGCGCGGCGCGCGTGCTCGCCACCGATCCCAGCGCGCCCCGGCTCGACATGGCCCTCGACGCGGGCGCCGTGCCGCTCGACACCGATCCCGGCGCCGCCGTCCAGGTGGCCATCGAGTGCAGCGGCCATCCCGCGGCGATTCGGGACTGCATCCGGCTCGTGGCCGACGAAGGGGTGGTGGTTCTGCTGGGATGCCCGCACCGGCCGGTGGAGTTGGATCTGTACACCGATTTCCAGAAGCGGCAACTCCGGCTGGTCGGCGCTTATCAGCCCAAATGCCCGGCCGCCCCCTCGGCCGCCTATCCGTGGTCGCAATCCATCAACCGCGCCCAAGTGCTCGCCTGGCTCGGTGAGGGCGCCCTCGACGTCGATTCGC
>JAFGTL010000692.1 GCA_016934125.1 Candidatus Hydrogenedentota bacterium | reverse complement strand
GCCTCCCGAGGCAACCTCAACCAACCGTGCTGTTCGCTTTCGCGAGCCACGCGCTCCGCAATGGCAGATGCTGTGCCGTGATAGGCGCCGTTAGCGACGGAGAGGGAACATGTTTCCTCTTCGCGAAGACTGCGGATTTCAGACTCGATCTCGGCCAAACGACGACGCGCACGGTCGAGGTCACGGTCGATATCTGCGATTCTGTCGTCGTAGGCGCCTGGTGAGTAGGCCGCCTGCCGTGTTGTTATTCCCTGTACCGCCGTGTTGAGTTCCGCAAACGCGTCGCCCCCTTGACCGAGCAGGCTTACGCAGAGGGGCTGGATCTCTTCCGGGAGCTTGTTCTTGAGTACTTGGAGGGCGCGCGCGGTCTCTGCGGTAATCAGTACGCGCTTGCCGGTAGCCAGTAGGTGACACACCAAATTGGCGATGGTGTGGCTCTTGCCGGTGCCGGGCGGCCCTTGAACCAGTACTCCACGCTGGTGATAGATCGCCTCAACAATTCGCCGCTGCTCCCGATTCGCGGGCAGGGGAAAGTAGACCTCCGACGGGTCTCTCGGCCCCGCTTCTCTTCTTGGCTCTTCGGGACCCCCGTCGGTGTCGCTTGCGTAGTCTCCCATATCATCGACCAAGCCACCCCAGCCTTTGGGAACCTCGACCAAATCGTCGGAGAGCTGCTCAATAAGACTATCGTAAATCCGCACCATGCCAGTCTGGGGTCGCTTGCGTAGAATAAGGGCAGGAGCAAAGCTCATGGTGGGTTTGTTCGCGTCGCTTGCCAGTGCCCCAAGACCGGGCGACCACTGGGAGTCTGCACTGAGGGCGCCAGCCCAAGTCCTGAGCGCAGTGTGCATCTCCGACCTATCCCAAATATCATCTCCCATTTCCTGGAGTTGCGTGTCCACAGTGGCATAGAAGGTGCGGTCGGGCCGAAGTTCGGCCTCCAGCATGTCGTCCTCAATCCGAGGCCGCGCACCGTCGCCGGGCGGCACGACCCGGATCACTCCTTTGGGGGGGATGAACTCGAGTTCCACGCGTGCCACGACAGCATGGCGACGAATAGGAATGACTTTTCCGATCAACTTGGCGCGCCAATCAAGAAGCCCAAGGCCGAGCACCACCTCGATGATCTCGCCTTGCTTGAGCACCTGGGTGTGCAGGCGAAACAGTTCTGCATATACCCGCTGAATGGCTTCGCGCCGGCGGTGCTCCGCCGACCACGCTTCCCAAAGTGGTCGATAGCGCTCATAGGCTTGCTGGATTTCCGGGTAGTCACCCAGTGAGTGCTCGGTCAGCGGTGGAGACTCTCCATCGTCGACTTCCGCTCCATCATCTGGTACGAGGACGCTCAGGCGAAGCGGAGGGATCTCAACGGTCGCACGTCTGAGGGCGTCCTCATCCACCCATGGCATCGTGAATTGCGGCGGAGGCGGGGCCTTCTCAAACTCCTGCTTCTTGACTTCCAGCCAAGGGTCCTCTGCATCGTAGTCGTCGGTCCACGCAGCGCTCCGACAATCAGCTTCCTGGGGCATATCACCGAACCAAAGGACGGAGTCGTACTTCGTGACATCGCGTACCGTGGTAGTGCGAAGGCCGACGAACTCCTTCAGGTAGCGAGCCAGCCGGAGTGCGGGCTTCTCCTCTTGGTCGCCATTTGCAGTCATCTCAGCCCCTCCCCCGGAGCGTCGTTGCGGCCCTTCCCGCATTCCAACGATTCACCGATCACTCCTTCGCTCTATCCCTCAGCCCCATCTTCCCCAAACCAAAGGTGGCATCAACTATCATACGTCGACGCACGGCCAAATCAAAGGCAGACGAACGGATACACGGCCAGGGCCGTACCACTACCGGGCGATGGCTTCGAGTTCGGCCCAGCGTTCGTAGAGGCGCTCCACCTCCGACTTGGCCGTTTGGAGCGCGTCGAGGGTCTCCTGGACGGCTCTGTAGTCGCTCTGGTAGAAGCCCGGGGCGAGCACGGCCGCTTCGAGTTCGGCCACGCGGGTTTCGGCGGCCTGGATGGTGTGCTCGATGCCGGCCAACTCCTTCTTCTCGTGCCAGGTGAGGCGGCGTGTGCCCGCGGGGCGTGTGCCCGCGGGGCGGTTGCCCGCGGGGCGGTTGCCCGCGGGGCGGGGCGCGGCGGGCTCGCGGGGGCTTGGGGGTGCGTCGTCGGCCTGGCGCTGCTTGAAGAGCAGGTAATCGTCGTAGTTGCCGGCGATGTGGACGACGCGGCCATCGCCCTCGAAGACGAGGAGGTGGGTGCAGAGGCGGTTGATGAAGTAACGATCGTGGCTGACGATGAGGGCGCAGCCGTCGAAGGCGAGGATGGCCTCCTCGAGGATCCGGAGGGTGGCGAGGTCGAGGTCGTTGGTGGGCTCATCGAGGACGAGGAAATTGCCGCCGAAGAGGAGCTTCTTGGCGAGGTCGATGCGGTTGCGCTCGCCGCCGGAGAGGTTCTGCATGGGCATTTCGATGCTGCGCCGATCGAAGAGGAACCGTTCGAGGTAGGCGGGCACAAAGAGGCGGCGCCCCTCGAATTCGAGGTCTTTGACGCCCGCGGTGACGTGCTGGAGCACGCTCATCTCGGGATGCACCTCCTCGTGGCGCTGATCGACATAGAGGAATTGCGTCGAATCGCCGATCACGACGGTGCCGGCGTCGGGTTCTTCGAGGCCCATGAGCACGCGGAGAAGGGTGGTCTTGCCGCAGCCGTTGGGGCCGACGACGCCGACGCGCATGTGATGCTGCATGATGAGGGACAGGCCGCGGAAGAGCACCTGGCCGCCGTAGGCGCGCGCGATGCCCTCGGCCTCGAGGATGCGTTTGCCGAGGCGGCAGGGCTGGGGGATTTCGAAGCGGGCCTCCCACTCGTCCGGCGGAGGGCCGACGGCATCGAGGGACTCGTAGCGCTGGATGCGGGCCTTCTGCTTGGTGCTGCGGGCCTTGGGGCCCCGGCGCAGCCACGCCAGTTCCCGGCGGAGTACGGCGCGGCGGCTGGCCTCGGCGCGCTCACCGGCCTCCTGTTCCATGCTCTTGAGTTCGAGGAACCGGCCGTAGTTGCCCGGATAGGATCGGAGGCCGCCATGGGCCAGCTCGAGGATCCGGTTCGCGATACGGTCGAGGAAGTAGCGATCATGGGTTACGAGCACGCACGCGCCCGTGTACTTGGCCACGAACGCTTCGATCCACTGGGCGCTCTCGACGTCGATGTGGTTGGTGGGCTCGTCAAGTAGCAGGAGATCGGGATGGGCGACGACGGCCGCGGCGAGGTCGAGCCGGCGCAGCTCGCCCCCGGACAGCGACTCGAGAAGGCGCTCGTTGTCGGGCAGGCGCAGGCCGACGGCGACGCGCTTGATGTCTTTGCCAATGTCCCAATGGCCGGCCACCTCGAGTTCGTGCTGGACAACGGCCATCTCGGCGGCGAGGCGGGCGTGTTCGCGGGAGTGGGCGGGCGTATCGGCGAGGGCGTGGGCCAGGGCGTCGTGGGCCTTAAGCCGGCGCCGGGCGTCCCCCACCGCGCCATTGAGGACGTCACCGACGGTTTGCCTCGGATCGCGGGTGCTCTGTTGTTCGAGGAGGGCGACGCGCAACCCTTGTTTGCGGGAGACAACACCCTCGTCGGGTGACAACGCGCCCGTCATGATGCGCATGAGGGTGGATTTGCCGGTTCCGTTTCGGCCGATCAGGCCGAGGCGATCGCCGAGATGGATCGTGACGGACACGTCTTCGAGCACGGGCTGGGCGCCGAAGCTTTTGGAGACGTTCTGGACGCTCAGGAGCGGTTCTGCGGGCACGGCCATTGGGGTTTCCTTCGTGAAGTCGGGGATACAATACCGTGTGATCCGGCTTGCGCACAAGCGCGCGACAGAAGCCGCGTCGATTGTGTATGCTCACGGACGCGAACGATGGGGCGAATGAGTAGGGCGCATTCATGCCCGGGGAGAAGCAGGATGAGAAGTGAGTTTCCGAGGCGGGCCGTGCATCTGGATTTCCACACCATGCCGGGGATCCACGACTTCGGCTCACAGTTCGACGCGGGGGAGTTTGCGCGCACGTTGCGGCAGGCCCACGTCGAGTACGTGACGGTGTTCGCCAAATGCAACCTCGGGTTCTCGTATTACCCGACAAAGGCGGGGATCGTGTATCCGGGGCTGGAGTTCGATCTCCTTGGGCAGATGGTAGAGGCGTGCCACGCGGAAGGCGTGCAGGTGGCGGCATACTTCAACGCGGGCCTCGATCACGAGCAGGCCCGGCGCCGGCGCGAATGGTGCAAGGTGGATCGGCAGGGGCGGGTGTACAACTTCGAGGAGATGGGCCATTTCTTCCGGAATCTGTGCCTGAATACGGGGTATCGGCACCACCTGTTGGCGATGATCCGCGAGGTGCTGGGCCGGTATCCGGTGGACGGGCTGTTCCTGGACTGCTTCTCCCTAACGCCCTGCTACGGCGACGAGTGCGTGCAGGAGATGAAGCGGCTCGGCATGGACGTGTTCGACGAGGTGCAGGCCGCCGAGTATTGCGAGCGGATGACGTTCGGCTTTCTGGATGAGGTGCGGGCGCTCGTCGAGCAGGAGGCGGAGGGCATCTTCCTGTACTTCAACGGCATGCCGCTGCGGAGGCAGCCGACGCACATCGAACTGGAGGTGTTGCCGACGGGCGGCTGGGGATACGAAT
>JAFGTL010000691.1 GCA_016934125.1 Candidatus Hydrogenedentota bacterium | reverse complement strand
GGGGTGAGGAAATCAAGAGGTCTCAACAGGCAACAAGGCTCTTCGAGATCACCAAAGCACTTTTACAGAAACTTCTTGACGCGGGCTCGCGTCGCCGCGTTTCTGCTCTTGCTCGGGGAGTCCTGCGACGTCTTCAACGGCTCGGTCTGCTCACGATTCTGGTGCGATTGGCCTGGCTCGGCGTCGTTCGCTGGGCATCGCTCGCGGTTGCCCGCGTAAGCGCCCGTACCGTATAATCTTGCCCCGGTGGCCCATCCGTTGCGGCCGAAATAAGATCCCGCGTCAAATGGGGAATACACCCGTCGCGCCGCGCGCGGCGCGACGACGGGCGGCCCCATTCGCGGTGCACCCGCTGGAGCGAAACCATGCACAACGTCATCATCATCGGTTCAGGGCCGGCCGGTTACACGGCCGCCCTCTATGCGGCCCGCGCCAACCTCGAACCCCTTCTCTTCGAGGGTGAGTTCAGTCCGGACATCCTCCCCGGGGGCCAGCTCATGACCACCACCGACGTGGAGAACTTCCCCGGCTATCCCGAGGGCGTGAACGGCCCCGAGATGATGGATCAGTTCAAGAAACAGGCCGTCCGGTTCGGCACCACCATCCTCTCGAAGACGGTGACGGAGGTGGATCTGTCCGAAACGCCGCTCAAGGTGGTGTCGGGCGCGGAAACCTGGGAAGCCAAGGCCGTCATTATCGCCACGGGCGCCACCGCCAAGTACCTCGGCCTCGAGTCCGAGGCGCGGTTCATGAACCACGGCGTATCCGCCTGCGCCACCTGCGACGGCGCGCTGCCCCGGTTCCGCAACCAGCCCGTGGTCGTAGTCGGCGGCGGCGATTCCGCCATGGAGGAGGCCCTGTTCCTGGCCAAGTTCGCCAGCCGCGTCCACGTCGTCCACCGCCGCGATCAACTCCGGGCCAGCAAGATCATGGGCGATCGCGTGCTCGCCCACGACAAGATCGTCGTCGAGTGGAACTCCGTCGTCGATGAGGTGCTCGGCACGGACTCCGACGGCGTCACGGGCGTCCGGTTGAAGGACGTGAAGTCGGGCGAGACGCGGGAGGTGGCGTGTACGGGCTACTTCAGCGCCATCGGCCACAAGCCCAACACGGATCTGTTCAAGGGCGTGCTCGATATGGACGACACGGGCTACCTCGTCACCCGCCCGGGCAGTTCGTACACCAACGTGGACGGCGTGTTCGCCGCCGGCGACGTCCAGGACAGCGTCTACCGCCAGGCCATCACCGCCGCGGGATCCGGGTGCATGGCGGCCATCGACTGCGTCCGCTGGCTCGAGGCCCAGGAGGCCTGATCGCCCGATCAGCGCCGGTGCCGCTGTTCCGTCAGGATCAGGGGTATCATCGCCGCGGGTGCGAGCACCAGAAGCGACGCCACCACGGCCAGGCCGGCCGCCGGAGCCCAATGGACGCTCAGCAGGCCGCCCGTCAGGTATTCCAGGTAGCCGGCGAAGAGCAGGAGGACGAGTGGCAGCGCGCCCAATGCGCGCGCCACCGTGCGCGTCGGGATGATGCGGCGCCGCCACGCCACGCCATAGGCCGCCACAACCGCCAACGCCAGCGAGAGGAAGATCCCCGCCGCGATCGGCTCCTCGAAGCCGGCGCGGGATCCGGCGAGCATCGCGGTGAGCGCTACGCACCAGGCCATGCCAAGCCCTCCCATGAAGGCGGCGAACGCCAGCGGCGCCAGCAGCCACAGGGCCCACGCCGCCAGCATCGAGGCGCCTGCTACGGCCAGCACCAGCAATGCGGCGGCCCACGGCGCCGTTTGCGGCGACAGCAACATTGCGATGTCCCCCAAGTCCCCCTGCAATGCCGCCCACACCAGCAGAAGCGCCACCACGGGCACCAGCACGCCGTATCCGGTGAGAATGCTCCGGGCTGCGGCCCGGCCGCGGCTGCGGGCCAGCGTGTGCGCGTCCATGGGCCGGACGAACAGGAACGTGGGCGCTCTCGATGCCGAATTGCGAAGCCGCGCCGCGAACGCGAGCATTCCCGCACACCAGCCCAGGACGGGCAAGGCATAGAACAACACGTCGATCACCGCCAGAGGCAGCGCGGGGATGTTGGGAAACACACCGGGGTTGTCGAACCACAGCCCCCACGATTGGGCCAGCAGGCCGAACCCGACGATCACCGCCACGCCCAGAAGCGCGCTCACCGGAAACAACCAGCCGCGCCAGTGCCACTCGAACCACACCTGCGCCTCGAAGGCCGACGCAAACGGCGCATCCCGCCCGGGCCGGGCCACGGGCGCCGCCCCCGATCCCGCCCACGCGCCGGATCGATCGAGCCGGACGGCGCGCATGCCGGCCAGACAGCACGCCCCGGCCATGGCCGCGCAGGCCACCCCCGCCAACACGGGAAGCGGCGCCACCCGGCCCAGCCGATCGGCAAGAATCAAAGCCGGGCGGGTGGCCGAGGGCAGCCGCGCGCTCAACGCGAACGCCAGCGCGCCGAGGATGGCGAGCGTGCCCAGGGACAACGCCGGCACCAGCGGATGCGTATACCTCCGAAACCACGAGATCGCCTGCATGTACACGAAAGCCAGTTCGGCGGCGCACAGCAGGGTGATCTGCACGTCGAGGCCCTTCTCGATCAGATCGAGCCCGTGGGCCGCACCAAGCATGACGACACCGTAGAGCCCGAACACACCCACCGCGTAGGCCATCCGAACCGCCGCCAGCGTCCGCGTTGCCACCGGAAGCCGGTATTGGCGCGCCGGGAACGAGTCATCCAGATCCTTCGGATCGTAGCGTTCCACCAGCAGCCCGAACACGAGCAGTCCGAAGCCCCCCGTGACGAAGTACCCCAGCAAGCCCAGTTCCCGGCTCCCGGAGGGCGCCATCAGCGCCATCAGGGCGAGGGGCACGGCGAAGGCCAGCGCGATGTACCAACGCGTGCGCCGCCACCGTTCCCATAGCAACGCGGCCACCGGTGAACCCATCCCTCAGCCCTCCTGTAGATCGGTGCGGCCCGCGCCCGCACGCGCCACGAACACCTCCTCGAGCGACGCCGCCGCCTCGTCGACGATCTCCGCGCCGGCCTCGGCCGCGCTGGCCCGCAGCTCCTCGAGCCGCCCGTCGCAGATGGCCGTCCATTCCCGGCCCGCGCCCTCCCACCACAGCGCCCCGGCCAGCGCCGGCGGCCCGGCCGGCGCCTCGGCGAACCGGAACGTCACCCGGCGGTGCGCCGCCTTCACCTCGTCCAGCGGGCCCGACAAAACCAGCCGGCCCTCGTGCATCATGGCCACATCGTCGGCCACCCGCTCCACTTCGTCGAGCAGATGGGAGGAGAACACGACCGTGCGGCCCTCGTCGGCCACGGTGCGCACGATGGCCCCGAGGATGCCGCGCCGCACCACCGGATCCAGGCCCGACGACGGCTCGTCGAGCAACAGCAGCGCCGGGCGGTAGGCCAGGGCAATCAGCAGCGCCGCCTGGGCCCGCTGCCCGCGCGACAGGTGCCGCACCCTGGTGGACTCGTCGAGTCCGAACTGGCGGCGCAGCGCCTCGGCGTAGTCTTCGTCCCAGTCCGGATAGAACGCCTGGGTATAACGAATCAGCTCGCCCACCCGCATCCAGTCCGGCAAGTCGCGATCCTCGGACACGTAGCCCACCTGCCGCAACACCCCCACCGGATCCGCCACCGGATCGCGCCCGAACACGCGGACACGGCCGCCGTGCACCTGCAGCAGGCCCAGCATGCAGCGGATCAGCGTCGTCTTGCCCGCGCCGTTCTCCCCCACCAGCCCGAACACCCGGCCCGGCTGCACGCGCATGCTCACGCCGGCCAGCGCCGTGTGCCGCTTGAACCGCCGCACCACGTCGTCCACCGCGACGACTGGGGCCTTTGAAACCGTTCGTTCTTCACTCATGATCCTGCGGCTCCTCTTGTCCGTCGTCTCCCTCGTCGAAAAGGCGATCCCGGCGTCGCATCAGCCCGACCACCTCGTCGATGCCGATCCCCAATTGCCGCGCCTCGGCCAGCAGCGCGTCCACGTGGCCCGTGACGATCCGCAGCCGCTCGCGCCAGGCCAGCGGCGTGCCCGAGTCGGACACGTACGTGCCCGCCCCCTGCCGCTTCGTCAGCACGCCGGCCGTCTCGAGCTCGCGGTAGGCGCGGGCCACCGTGTTCGGGTTGATGAGCAGGCGCTCCGCCAACACGCGAATCGGCGGCACCTCATCGCCTGCGGCCAGCCGGCCCGAGGCCACCAGATACTTCACCTGATTCTCGATCTGGCGGTAGATGGGGACGCCGGTGTTGGGTGCGATATGAATCTGCACGGCACGACCTCACAGGTTGGGCCCGGGCGTTGGCGGGGCGGCCCTAAATTGTATTAAGACTTTAATACAATCGACAGCCCCTGTCAAGCCCTTTTTCCGGAATAGGCAGCCGGGACGCGCCAAGGATGCGCGCTAAGCCTTTGAAATAAAAGACGCTATGGGGTCTCGTCGCTCCTCTCTCAAATAGGGGCCTTCTCCGGGTATTCGCGGCGAAGAAATGAACGCAGAGGGCGCCAAGGACGCGGAGATTCGCAGAGAAGGGCCGAGGATAAGCCCGGTGGCCTGATACAGATCGGCGCGTCAAGACGCGCCTGGATGCGTGTGTTCCGCGTAGTCGGTGGTCATTCATTCTTGTGGGCGTCGCGCCCCCGGGCGGGCGGGTGCGTTGAGCGTGCCGCCCCGCGTTGCGCGGGGCTCCGGAAGGGGGGAGGCGGCGCACGGAACCCACGGCTTGTGCCTGGGAAGGCCCTGCGCCGTGGGCTATCTGAAGCGTGGCGCCCCGCGTTGCGCGGGGCTCCGGAACGGGGGGGCGGCCATGCATGCCTTGCGTCGCGGAGCTTGCGCACGCTCTCTGCGCACTCGCTCTCTGCGCGCCCTCTGCGTCCTTCGCGCCCTCTGCGAGGATCTGCCCTCCCTTGGCTCGACAACATCACCCCCAAACGTGTGGCGGTGGCGCGCCGGGGGCGACGTTCCCGTTTCCGTTGCGCGATATCATTGACTGTGCTAGACTTCAGGTATGGCAAATGGGGCCACATGCGGGGCGGAATCAGGAGCCGGAACCGAAACGAGAAGCCTGTTTGCCTTCATTCGGCGAATGCCCCGGCCGGTTCTGCTACTGATGGCGGTGTGTGCCGGCCGACTGGTTTACCACTGGATCCACTTCTGCTGCGTGGACGTGGACGTTTCTTACCCGCTGACGGCGAGCGTCATGATGGTTCTTGTCGTTGCCGCGGCGGTGTGTGGTTCGAGGCGGGGACTGCTGTTTCTTGTGCTCATGTTCGGCTTCGTGGAACTGGCGCAAGCTCTCGGCTGGGCATCGCTTTTCGCTTCGTTCGCCCTGCCGCCCGGCGAGATGAGTATTCGCGAGTTCTGGAGCAACGATCTCGCCCGCCGGACGCTCTTGCACCGAGCACTGCCAAAGACGCTCTTCTGGCTGGCGCTTCTGTGCCTGGTCTTCGTGGATACGTCGCGAGACTCCATGGGAGAATCCGGGCAGAATCGTGAAACGTAGAACCCGCGAGGTAGAGCGGGTTGGCCGGGGTGCGTGTGCCGGCGAGACGGTTCTGACACAGACTGCGTTCGCAAGTGAGCGGTTCCCTTTCGGGTGCTCTTCTTCTTGTGGGGGGCGTGCGCTTTCCTTTGGCGCGGAAAGGGGATACAATGGGTGCTTCCGGGAGGTCTTTCTTCAGTGTGCCGCGATCGGGGAGGACGCCATGATCAGGGATTTGATTCTCAAAAACAGGAGTTACCGGCGGTTTCATCAGGACGTGGCCATCGAGGAGGGCACGTTGCGGGAACTGGTTGACTTGGCCCGGCTGTCGATGTCGGCGAGCAACCGGCAACCGCTGAAGTACGCGATCTCGGCGACGCCGGAGAAGAACGCGGCCATCTTTCCGCTGGTGGCCTGGGCGGGCTATTTGAAGGACTGGGACGGGCCCGAGGAGGGCGAGCGGCCCACCGGGTATATCGTGATGCTCGGCGATACGGAACTGCACAACAGCTTCGACTGCGACTGCGGGATCGCGGCGGAGAACATCATGCTGGGGGCCGTCGAGAAGGGCCTGGGCGGCTGCATGATGGGCTCGGTTCAGCGGGAGAAACTGCGCGAACTCCTGGGCATTCCGGAGCGTTACCAGATCCTGCTGGTGCTCGCGCTCGGGAAACCCAAGGAGGTTGTGGTGCTCGAACGGGCCGAGGGGGATATCAAGTACTACCGCGACGCGGATCGCGTGCATCACGTGCCGAAACGGCCGCTTGACGAGGTACTGCTCGACTGAGCGCGAACCGATCTGCAGGAATACGTGTATGAAACGGTTCTTGCTGATAGGGCTGGACGGGGCGGAACCGGGCCTGATCGAGCCGTGGATGGCCGAGGAGCGGTTGCCCAATCTGGCCCGGCTGCGGGAGCGCGGGAGCTACTTGCGCGTGCGGAGCACGGTGCCGCCGGCGACGTTCCCGGCGTGGACGTCGTGTGTGACGGGGGTGAATCCGGGGCGGCACGGCGTGTTCGATTTCACGGAGATGGCGCCGCGGGCCTATGCGATCCGTTTCGTCAATGCCACCCACCGCAAAGCGCCCGCCCTGTGGCGCATCCTGTCGGACGCCGGGAAGCGTGTGGGGGTGCTGGGTGTGCCGGCGACGTATCCGCCGGAGCCGGTGAACGGATTCATGGTGTCGGGGTTCGACTCGCCGGTGGCCACCGAGGTGGATCGGTCGTTCGTGTATCCGGCGGATCTGTATTCGGCGGTGCGGGGCTGGCGGTTCGCCGATTTCCAGGAGACGCGGATCGAGCAGGGCTGGCATGCGGTGGCGTTGTCGCGGCTGCTGGCGAAGATCGAGGACAAGAAGCGGATCGCCGTGGATCTGTACAACCGGGAGCCGTGGGACTTTTTCATGGTGGTGTTCGGCGAGTCGGACACGGTGGCCCATCATTTCTGGCTGTTCCAGGATTCGGCGTCGCCGCGATGGCGGCGGGCGCCGGGGCTCGAAGACGCGATCGGGCAGGTGTACGAGCGGCTCGATGCGGCGGTGGGCGCGTTGGTGAAGGCGGCGGGGCCGGATGTGGTGGTGGGTGTCGTATCGGATCACGGTTTCGGCGGGGCGGGCACGGGCGTCGTCCATTTGAACAACTGGCTCGCGAACGAGGGCCTGCTGGCGTTCGCGGGGCCGGCCACGGGCAGCCTGCTGAAGCGGCTGGCGTTGCGGGCCACGCCGCACCGTTGGCAGGGCGGGTTGTTCCGCCGGTTCCACAACCTGGCCACGCGCGCGGAGAGCCAGTCGCGGTTCGGGGGGATCGACTGGGGCCGCACGCTGGCGTGGTCGGAGGAGTTGAACTACTTCCCGTCGATCCGCGTGAACCTACAGGGGCGCGAGCCGGCGGGGCAGGTGGCGCCGGGCGAGTACGAGGCGTTCTGCCGCGATCTGTGTGCGCGGCTGGAGCAGTGGGCGCCGGTGCGCAAGGCGTGGCGGCGCGAAGAACTGTACGAGGGCGACTATGTGAAGCGCGCGCCCGACATTGTGCTCGAGCTGGCCCTGGAACACGGCTACTCCCATTCGTGCCTGCGGAGCCGGGGCGGCCCGCCGTTCCGGCGGCTGGCGCCGGGCGAGTATTTCGGCGGGAAGGAGCGCGGCATGACGGGCAACCACCGGAGCCGGGGCGTGCTGTTTCTGTCCGAACAGACGGAATTCTGTGCGGCGCGGATCGAGGACGTCGCGCCGACGGTGCTGGCGGAACTCGGGGTGCCGGCGCCGGCCATGGATGGCACGAGCCTGTTGACGTCCGGGGAAACCGCGCCGGATGCCGGGGCCGGAGGCGCGCCGGAGGAGGGTTACACCCCCGAGCAGGAACGGGAGATCGAGGGCCGGCTCCGGGATCTGGGATACTTCGAATGACGCTCCGGATCGCCGTGGTTGGCGCGTGTCCCTATCCGGTTCCGCAGGGCTCGCAGGTGTTTCTGCGGGACACGGCGTCGGCCTTGCGCGATCGCGGCCATGAGGTGCATCTCGTCGTGTACGCCTTCGGCCGGGTGGGCGAGGAGGGGGACGGGCTGGCGGTGCATCGGTGTGCGAACCTGCCGCTGGGGCGGCGGACAGCCGCGGGGCCGTCGTTGGCGAAGCCGGCGTATGACGCGGCGCTGGTGCGCACGCTGCGGCGGGTGGTGCGGGAGCATCGGATCGACGCGGTATACGCCCACAACTACGAGGGGCTGGCGGTGGCGCTTGCGGCGCGTGCGCGCCCGGTTGTGTATCAGGCCCACAACGCGATGGCGGATGAACTGCCCTACTACTTCCGCTGGAAGTGGGCCGCGGGGCGGTTCGGTGGGCGGCTCGATCGGTGGCTGCCGCGGCGGGCGGATCGGGTGATCGCACCGCATGCGGCGTTGGCCGAATACCTGCTGGCCTGCGGCTGTAGGCCGGCCCGGGTGTCCGTGATCGCGCCGGCCGTGGACACGGCCGCGTTCGAGCCGCCCTGCTACGGCGACGAACCCGCGCCGGTTCTGTACACCGGCAACCTGGACGGCTACCAGAACCTCGGGCTGCTCGCCGAGGCGATGGGCCGGCTGCGGGCGCGGGTGCCGGAGGCCCGGCTTATCGTGGCCACGGCGGCGGACGGCGGGACGGCGCGTACGCGGTTTCCGGAGGCGGAGATCGTCGCGACGCCCGATTTCGCGTCGGTGCGGCGCGTGTTGGCCACGGATGCCGTCGTGGCCTGCCCGCGCGTGTCGTGGTCGGGGTATCCGATCAAATTGTTGAACGCGATGGCCGCGGGGCGGCCCGCCGTGGCCTGCCGGAGCGCGGCGCACCCCCTCGACGACGACGCCACGGGGCTCGTGGTGGACGATGGCGACGCGGAGGGCTTCGCCGAGGCGCTGGCCCGGCTCGTGACGGAGCGTGGGCTGCGCGAGCGGCTCGGGAGGGCCGCGCGGGAGGCCGCGGGCGCCCGGCACGATCCCGCCGCGGCCGGTGCGGCCCTGGAGGGCGTGATTGCGTCGGCCTGCGGCGCATCCGAAGGCCGGCGCGGCGCGCCGCGCCCGTGAAGTGTCGCCCGGCGCTACGCGCGTGCTATCATTGAGCCTTTCCGGAGGCACTTGCATGATCGACGGCGACGCATTTCAGGATGTACTCGAAGACGTCCGCATTCTCGTGGAGCGCGAGGCCCATCCCGCCCGGGGCACGCTCAGGCTGTCGGGCGAGGTGGCGGCGCTGATCGAGGGCGTCGGCGGGGCCGCCGAAGATGTCGGCGCGGCCGCCGGGGACGCCACGGCGGAGGATGTGGAGGCGGGGCTTGCGGCGCTGGAAGAGGCGGTGGGGCGGTGCGCGGGCTGCGGACTCGCCGAGGGGCGGACGCATGTCGTGTTTGGCGAGGGCTCGCCGCGGGCGGATCTGGTTTTTGTGGGCGAGGCGCCGGGATTCAACGAGGACAAGGCGGGGAAGCCGTTTGTGGGGGCGGCGGGCCGTTTGCTTACGGACATCATCGTGAAGGGGATGAAGCTCCGCCGGCGGGACGTGTACATCTGCAACGTGCTCAAGTGCCGGCCGCCCAACAACCG
>JAFGTL010000060.1 GCA_016934125.1 Candidatus Hydrogenedentota bacterium | reverse complement strand
CATTGGCCAGCACCACGCCGCCGATGGCCTCGAACGCATCGAGCAGGCCATCCCGATCGATGGTGTAGCGCACCTGTTCGGAGCCGGGCGTGATGGTGAACTCGGCCTTGGGTTTGAGCTTCTTGTCGCGCGCCTGGCGCGCGAGCGACGCCGCGCGGCTCATGTCCTCGTACGACGAGTTGGTGCAGGAGCCGATCAGGCCCACTTCGAGCGTGCGCGGCCAGCCGTTCTCGACCACCGCCTTGCCGAACTCCGAGATGGCGAAACAGCGATCGGGCGAGAAAGGCCCGTTGATGTGCGGCTCGAGGGCACTGAGATCGATCTCGATCACCTGATCGTAGAACCGCTCCGGATCCGCGTACACCTCGGGATCGGGCCGGAGGTGCTCGCCCACGGCCTCGGCCGACGCGGCCACATCGGCTCGATCCGTGGCCTCGAGGTAGCGCACCATCGACTCGTCGAAGGCGAAGAGCGAGGTGGTGGCGCCGATCTCCGCGCCCATGTTGCAGATGGTGCCTTTGCCGGTGCACGACAGGGCCTCGGCGCCCGGGCCGAAATACTCGACGATGCAGCCTGTGCCGCCTTTCACGGTGAGGATACCGGCTAGCTTCAGGATCACGTCCTTGGCCGCGGCCCAGCCGTCGAGCCGGCCCGTGAGGTGCACGCCGATGAGCCGGGGAAACTTGAGTTCCCAGGGCATCCCCGCCATCACGTCCACCGCGTCCGCGCCGCCCACACCGATGGCCAGCATGCCGAGGCCGCCCGCGTTGGGCGTGTGCGAGTCGGTGCCGATCATCATGCCGCCGGGGAATGCGTAGTTCTCGAGCACCACCTGGTGGATGATACCGGCGCCGGGTTTCCAGAATCCGATGCCGTATTTGTTGGACACGGACGCGAGGAAACCGAACACCTCGCGGTTCATCTCGAGTGCGGCGGCCAAATCGGGCTGGGCGCCCGTTTTCGCGAGGATCAGGTGATCGCAGTGGGCCGTCGACGGCACCGCCACGCGGGGCTTGCCGGCTTGCATGAACTGGAGCAGCGCCATCTGGGCCGTAGCATCCTGCATGGCCACGCGATCGGGCGCGAAATCGACGTAATCGTCGCCGCGCGCATAGGTGTGCGTCGGGGTGCCCTGGGCCAGGTGCGCGTAGAGGATCTTCTCGGCCAGCGTGAGCGGTCGCCCGGCCGCCGTCCGCGCCGCGGCCACCCGGCCCGGCATCTGCCCGTACACCCGCTGAATCATGTCCATGTCGAACGCCATTGGCTTCCCCTTGTTCCGATTTCGGTGCTGTCGGCTAAAAACACGCCAAGTGTACTCAATTCCGGCGGTTCCGGACAACTTGGGGTGCGTTCCACGCGATTCCCAAAGCGTGTTTCGCGGGAGCATTGAAACGGCCTGCCGAAAACGGTATTTTCGGAGATTGGGCCGGTTGGACAAGACAGAAAGGAGCCTCGGGATGCGTATCTGGCGGGCTTTGGCAGGAGTCGTTCTGGCGGCGGTGATCGCGTTCGGTGCGGGTGCCGGAACGGACACCGTGGCCCTGCTTCACACGAACGATGTGCACGATCACATCCGCCCCAACTACGATGGCGTCGGCGGGCTCGCTTACGTGGCCGGCTACGTCCGGAAGGTTCGCGCCGAGCGGCCCGACACGCTCCTGGTGGATGCCGGCGACTTGATGAACAAGGGCAACCTCATGGCCACCCGAAGCGACAGCGTGGCCACCTTCGAGGCCATGGGCCAAGTGCGCTACGATCTCGTGGCGCCCGGCAACCACGATTTCTCCCGCGGCATCGAGCACCTCCAGCTCTGCGCCCAGTCGGGCCCGGTGCCCATCCACTGCGTGAACGTGCTCGACGAGGCCGGCCGGGCCCCGTTCCCGGTGTCGAAGCTAGTCGATGTCGACGGCGTGAAGGTGGGCGTTGTCGGCGTGACAACGGCCGGCTGCGCCGAGGGCGTATTCGATCGCGATGCGACGATTCGTGCGCTTGCGCAGGAGGCCGAGCGTCTCGATATCGAGGCCCACCTCATCGTCGCGGTTTGTCATTTCGGCTCGAAGGAATGCGCCGCCATGTCGCCGCTGGCCCCGGCTGTCGACGTGTTCGTGGCCGGACACCAGCACGAAGCCCTCCAGGAGCCGAAGGTGGTCGAGGAAACCGGTGCCTTCATTGTCGGCGCAGGCGACTTCGCCCGCTATGTGGGCCGGCTCGATCTCACCATCGATCTCGATACCGAGGCGATCGTGTGCGCCGACGGTTGGCTCGCGCTGATGAGCCACGCGCAGGTGCCCTATGACGAGGGGATGGCGGAGTGGATCGAGATCCGCGAGCAGGCGATCTGCCCGGAAGCCACCACGGTGTTGGCGCGGGCGCGCGAAGCACTTGATGCCGGCGTGGCGGCCCGCCTTGCTGCCGAAGGCATGCGTGCCATGGCCGGCGCGGAGATCGGGCTGATTCGCGTGCGCAGAATGCTGGCCGGGCTGCCCGAGGGCGACATCGACATCAACGCGGCGTTCATGACGTTGCGCGACGCCGACATGCCCGTTGTCGTCACGAACCTGTCCGGCGCCGAGATCGGCGACTTCATCGGCTCGGTGGATTCGGTGTGGCACCGCATCGAATGGGCCGGTTTCCGCGCGAAGATCGACTATACCGCGCCCAAAGGCCGGCGCGTCGGCGAGAATGATCTCGATCCGAAGCGCTACTACCTCGTGGCCATGTCGCAGGAGGACTGGGTGGGGGCCGTCATGCCGCGGCTCACGTACTGCCCGGATCGGGCCGTCGCCGTGTTCGCGTTCACGCCGGCGGACGCGCTGGTGGCCTGCCTGACGAACTTCGGCGACGAGGCCCTGTCCGCCGACGCCGTGGCGGCTGCCGTGCCGTAACCGAGGCCGGCGCTGCGCCCCTGTTGGTGCGCAGGGCCGCCCCGCGTAGTTGCTGGGAGGCACCCAGCCGCCGATCCCCCGGGAATCGCGCACGTGAATGATCGCACATACGAACTTGGCCACGATGGCATCGGGCGGTTGCTGATTCGGTATTCGGCGCCCGCCATGCTCGCCATGTTCGCCAACTCGCTCTACAACCTCGTCGACGCCATCTTCGTAGGCCGGGGCGCCGGCACGTTGGCCCTCGCCGGCCTCGCCGTCTCGTTCCCCATCCAGATGTTCATCCTCGCCATCGCCCAGGTGGTCGGCATCGGCTCCGCGTCCATCATCTCGCGCAGTCTCGGTGCGGGCGACCAACGCCGGGCCGAACGCACCGCGGGCGCCTCCTTTGCCACCGTCGCCGTGCTCAGCGTTTGCCTCGCGGTGCTCGGGCTCGCCTTCCTCAAGCCCCTCCTCATCCTGTTCGGCGCGACGCCCGCCGTGCTCCCCTACGGCGTCCGCTACCTGTCCGTCATTCTCGGCGGCTGCTTTTTTTTCGCCTTCAGCGTGTCCTCGCATAACATCGTCCGCTCGGAAGGCAACTTCAAGGTGGCCATGGCCAGCATGATGATCGGCGCGGGGACTAACATCGTGCTCGATCCCGTCTTCATCTTCGGCCTGGGCATGGGGATCCGGGGCGCGGCCACAGCCACGGTTATTTCCATCATCGTATCCGCATTATTTCTCCTGGGCTATTTTGTCAGCGGCCGGAGCGAGATCCTTTTCTCGCTCAGAGCCAT
>JAFGTL010000006.1 GCA_016934125.1 Candidatus Hydrogenedentota bacterium | reverse complement strand
CGGCGATGGTGCGCATGAAGAGATCGTAGGAATCGAGGGGATCGACATGGGCCACGCCGGGGAACGGGGCGTAGAACCAGACACCGGCCTCGGGCGCGACAGGCTCGAGTTGACGGTGGACGCCGCGCCACTTGTCCACGAAGCACCCGGCCCAATACGCGACTTCGTCGTCGTGTGTCGCGGCGGACAGGGGTTTGCCGAAGCGTTCCTCGAACGGGGCCGACGGGGGGATGGCATACCAGTAGTAGTGATCCTCGTCCTGGCCGTGGGCATCGGCCACCTGGGCCGGGGTGCGCGGCGCCTCGTAGTAGGTGTCGAACTCGGGGGCCCCGTGTTCGTAGCTGCCCCGGCCCGCGAGCAGCATCTCCATGCCGAGGGCGTGCCCACGCTCGATGACGGCCGCCGTCTGATCCGGCTCGCCCATGCCCGTGATGACGAAGTTGCACCCCCATTGCTGCAACGTGTCGAGATCATCCAGCGCCTGCGGGAAGCCGCCCCGCAGGTTCAGCCCGCGCACCTTAGGCCGCCCGAGATCCGCGATGAGATCGTCGATCTGTATCCGATCCGCGGGAAAGACGGGCGCGGCCTTGAAACTGGCCGGTTGGATTCGCCGGTATTCAAGGCCCAGCACATCGCACTCCGCAGGACAGGCTGCCGCCTGCTCGGGCACGGCATCCAGCACCTCGATCGCGAAGGCAAAACGGCGTGCCGCCGACGGGGGCACATCGCCGGCCGCATGCGTCACCGTCACGCGCCACCGATTCATCTCCGGGGCGAGTTCGTAACGCAGCCGCGTTCCTTCGCCTGCGATGAACGCGTAGCCGCGCCCCATGCCCTCGGAGAACGCGTAGCAGGCCGCCGCTTCGCCCGCGGCCGGCGCGGCCACCGGCGCGTAGGCGCCGTTCTCCGCCACCCCGAACCGGCCCCAGCCGAAGGACTGCGCGAAAACCATGGAGACAGCGGCCCCGTGCAGATCGCTTGTGCCCACATTGGACAGGCGGCACTCGATCGGGATGATTCGCGCGCCTTTCCGGATCACGAGGACTTCCTCCAGGAAGAACGGGGTGGACTCCTGATAGGCCGCGTCCCCGGCGGTAGTCACATCCTCCGGCGTGGCGATCGAGCGGTTGCCGATCTTGACGGCCAGTGCGTTGCCGCATGGGGCGATCTCGACGCCGCTGCGAGGGATGAACTCGGTGGTGTGCGAACCGGCAGCGTCGCCATAGGCGATCTGCACCTGCTGCGCAAGCTCCGCCGGGGCGTCGACGAAGGACAGGAAGCTCCGGATGGGCCAATAGGGCATGGTGTAGTCGGAGAGCGGGCGCCCCGGCACAATGCCGTAGTGCACCTGGAACGAATCCGCGTCGAACCGCGCCATGCGGTAGATGGGCCGCGTCATCTCCGAGCCGGGCGCCCCCCACCAGCGCGCCAGATACGTCTCGAATGCCACGCCCGGCGTCGTCGCCAGATCATCTGCAACGGGCTCGCCCGCCCCCGCCGAAACCGCGGCGCAGATCGCCAGCAGAATACCCCGTGCCTTGTCCATCGCCTGTGCCTCCCTCACCCACCGCCCGGGGTGGCCCGCAGCCCGATCCCCGGACTCGACAAATGCATCCCCGACATGCCCATACGCTCGACGAGCCCCATTTGAGCAGGATTCCGCAACGGAGATCAACGGCCCCTTCTGCCCGGGCACGTAGGCGGCCTGCCAGGGCGGGGTTTGGG
Organism: Candidatus Hydrogenedentota bacterium; assembly: GCA_016934125.1. Taxonomy (GTDB): domain Bacteria; phylum Hydrogenedentota; class Hydrogenedentia; order Hydrogenedentales; family SLHB01; genus JAFGTL01. The sequence continues at coordinate 25,871 of JAFGTL010000006.1, read as the reverse complement.
CCATTTGGCAGCCGCGTTTCAGGGAACGTATGCTGCTAGGATCGCGCGGACTGGGGATCGAGGGCGTCGCGGAGGCCATCGCCGAGGAAGTTCAGCGAGAAGAGCGTGATGGACAGGGCGAGGCTCGGGAAGATGAGCATCCAGGGGAACTCTTCCATGGTTTCGACGCCCTGCTGGATGAGGAGGCCCCAGGAGCTCATGGGCGCCTGTACGCCGAGCCCGAGGAAGCTGAGAAAGGCTTCGAGCAGCATGACGCGCGGCACGGTGAGCGTCGTGTACACGATGATGGGCCCGAGGGCGTTGGGGATGAGGTGGCGGAGAAGCACGCGCCCCCGCGACAAGCCCATGATCGTCGTCGCTTCGATGAATTCCTTCTCTTTCAGCGACATGACGCGGCCCCGCACGATCCGCGCCATGGTGAGCCATTCCACCGCGCCGATGGCGAGGAACAGGAGCACCAGGTTCCGGCCGAAGTACACGGTGAGGATGATGACGAACACGGTGTACGGCAGGGCGTAGAGGATATCGACAAACCGCATCATGAGCGTGTCGGCGCGGCCGCCGGCAAACCCGGCGATGGCCCCGTACAACACCCCAACGACAAGCGACACGGACGTGGCCGCGATGCCCACCATGAGCGACACCCGCCCGCCGTAGAGCACCCGCGTCAGGAGATCGCGGCCGAGCCGATCGGTGCCGAACCAGTGGCGCGCACACGGGCCCGCGGCCGTGAGTTCGAGATCCTGCTCGTCGTAGCTGTACGGCGCGATCCACGGCGTCAACACGGCCAGCGCCGTCATGCAGCACAGCACAACGAGCCCCGTCACGGCGAGCCGGTTCTGCCAGAGGCGGTGCCAGGCATCCTTCCACAGGGAGGTGCCCGGCTCCGGCTCATCTGTGCCGGCCGGCGCCGGAATCTCGCGATCGTTATGCGCGTTCATGACGTATCCGTGGATCCATCCACGCCTGTGCGATGTCGACGAAGAGATTGAACAGCATGATGAGCACGGCGAAGAAGAGCACGGTGCCCATCACCATGGTGTAGTCCCGGTTGCGGGCGGCCATGACGAACTCCTGGCCGAGGCCGGGCACCTGGAAAATGCGCTCGACTACGAACGAGCCGCTCAGCAGCCCGGCCGCGGCCGGGCCGAGAAACGCCACCACCGGCTGAAGGCCCCCGCGGAGCCCGTGGCGCAACACCACCCGCGCCTCGGACAGGCCCTTGGCCCGGGCCGTGCGGATGAAGTCCTGCGACAACACCTCGAGCATGCTGCCCCGCGTCATGCGGGCGATGTAGGCGGCATACGTCGCGCCCAGGGTGATGGAGGGCAGCACCTTCTCGCTGGCGGCCCCCCAGCCTTCCACGCCGAACCAGCCGAGCCACAACGCGAACACGAGCACGAGCACCGGGCCCAGCACGAAGTTCGGAATGCAGATGCCCACCATGGCGAACGACATGGGCGCGTGATCCGTGAAGGTGTTCGGCCGGAGCGCAGCGATCACGCCCGCCGTCAACCCGATGCCGAGTGCCACCACCAGGGCGTAAACGCCCAACTCGAGCGACACGGGCAGCCGGAGCAGGATCCACTCCGTCACGGTGCGCTCCGGTTTCTGCAGCGAGGGCCCGAGATCGCCGTGGATCAACCCGGCCAGGTAGTCGAGATACTGCCGGTGCAGGGGCGCATCGAGGTTGTACACCCGCTCGATCTGGGCCAACGCCTCCTCGGATCGGGCCTTTTCCGCGTCGAACGGGCCGCCCGGCGCCAGCCGCACCAGGAAGAACGTGAGCGTGACGACGACGAACAGCACCGGAATGAAGTGCAGCAACCGCCGTCCGATGAAGCGTGCCATGCCCCGGCCTATCCTTCCGCGCGCGCTTCCGGCTCGAACCAGAGCCGTTTGAAGTTGATGTAACCGAGCAGATTGGATTCGACGCCCCGCAACTCCGGCGCGATGAGGAACACCCGGGTGTAGAAGTACACGGGGATGATGGGCGCTTCATCGAGCAGCACCCGTTCCGCCTTCTCAAGCACCGCCATGCGCTGCCCCGCATCGAGCGTGCGCCGCGCCTCGCCGATGAGTGCGTCGTATGCGGGCGACGCCCACCCCGTGCGGTTGTTGCCGCCGCCCGTCACGAAACACTCGAGGAAGTTGATGGGATCGACGAAATCGCCGATCCATGCCGAACGCGCCATCTGGTAGTCGAGCGTCGACATGGACGACAGATACACCTTCCAGTCCTGATTCAGCAGCGCGACGTGGACATTCAGGTTATCCTTCCACATCTGCTGCACGGCCTCGGCGATGAGCTTGTGATTCTCGCTCGTGTTGTAGAGGAGTTCCGTGGGCGGAAACCCTTCCCCGTTCGGATAGCCCGCTTCCGCGAGCAGCGCACGGGCCGCCTCGACATCGTAGGGGATCGACGCGGCACAGGTGTAGCCCGAGGGATCGGGCGGAGTCAGGTTGCCGGCGGGCCGGCGGCCCGCTCTGACTACGCGCGCGACGAGCGTGTCCCGATCTACGGCCATCGCGAAGGCCCGGCGCACGCGCACGTCGTCGAAGGGCGGCCGGGTTACGTTGAGCCGGTAGTAGTAGCTGCCGTAATACGGATCGATCCGGATCAGGCCGGGCGTGTCGCGCTGATACCCCTCGATCTTGCTGATGGGCACGTTCTCGGTGAGGTGCAGGTTGCCCGTGCGGAAACTCCGCTCCTCCGTCAGCGTGTCTTCGATAGGATGGAACTCGACGGCGCTCAACCGCACCGCGTCCGCGTTCCAGTAGTGATCGTTCTTCACCACGCGCAGCACCCGGTTCGGCTCCCACCGCTCGAGGGTGAACGCGCCGTTGCCCACGAGGTTGCCGGGCCGCGTCCACTTCGTCCCGCGCTCCGTCATGCCGCCGAATTGCTCGATGGTGGCCCGGTGCAGCGGGAACCAGGTGTAATGGATCTGCATTTCGAGGAAGTAGGGCGTCGGTTCTTCGAGCGTCACCTCGAGCGTGCGCGCGTCCACCACCCGCACCCCGACCTGCCCGAACGCGTCCAGTTCGCCCTCGTTGAACGCCTTGGCGTTCTTGATGCAGTGCAGCATGTAGGCGTATTCGCTCGCGAGCGCGGGCGACAGAATCCGCTCCCAGGCGTAGGCGAAATCATCCGCCGTCACCGCGTCGCCATTCGACCACTTCGCGTCCGGGCGCAACGTGAACGTATACACGCAGCCGTCGTCGCTCACCGCCCACGACTCGGCCACGGCCGGCACCGCCTCGAGCGTTGCGGGATCGAGATCGCACAGGCCCTCGAAGAGCGCCGTGGCGATACGGTGCTCGGGCACGCCCGTCACGAGGTGCGGATCGAGCGCCTGCGGCTCGGCGCCGTTGCCCACCAGCAACACGCCCTCCCGGGCCGCGCGCACCGCCGGCGTCTCGGTCTTCGAACAGCCCGCGCCCAGCGCAAGCGCCAGCGCCATCGCTGCGGCGGCCGCGTTCCACACGCCCTGTCTCGACATCCCGATCACGAATTCTCCCCCGTTCTTCTCCACACGCCGAAGGCAAGCGCTTCGCTCGCCATTATACTGAGCTGGCAGGCCCTTCAAAAGGTGCGCCTGTTGAGAGGCAATTGCGGAATGATGGATGGTGTTTGTTGACGGGGGCTTGGGGAGACGGGACAAAGGGGTTTACCCCGGCACATTGGGGGGAAATGCATAGTCAAGGGGCTTCGGGACGCTTTTCTGAGGGAATTCACCCCATAGGCCTCGACGATGCCAGCTCAACACAAGAAAGGCGTAACGCCCTCAAGGTGTGTTTGCAGTATAGTTGAACACAAAACCACTGTGCCTTGCCGTCGGCTTTCCCGTGCCCAAGGCTTCCCGACAGCCCCTTTCTCCCATCCCGTAATCCCGTCAATGTCCCCGCGCACAACCAACACGCCCACAACAAGATGGCCTCGTCACGACGAGCGCCTGTTCCGCAAAGGCCTCGCTGAATTGCCCCCCACTCGGCGCGCAATACCTGCCTACTCCGGCGCATCCCACCGGCGCAGGATCTCGAACAGTACGATGCCGAAGGCCGTCGCCACGTTGATGGTGTTCTTGAACCCGCGCATCGGGATCTGGACGGCCGCGTCGCACCGGGCCATCACGTCGGCCGAGATGCCCGTCACCTCGTTGCCGAAGACAATGGCCACCGGACGCGGCCACGCGTAGCGCAGGTGCGACACGGCGTGATCGGCCACCTCGACGGCCGCGAGCGGAATCCCCTGGCTCCGCAGTAGCTCGATCGCGTCCAGGGAGCGCTCGTGATACGTCCAGGGCACATAGTCGCAGGCGCCCAAAGCCGTCTTCGCGAGCTTGACGCTCGGTGGGTGGGCCGTCATCCCGCAGAGATGGATGTGGCTCACCGCACCGGCATCGGCCGTGCGGAAGATCGAACCGACGTTGAAGGCGCTCCGGATGTTATCGAGCACGACGTGCACGGGATTCCGCGGCAGTTCGGGAAGCTGCTCCGGCGGCACCATCCGGTAGTGGGGCTCCAACTCGCTCATTCGTGCTCGGCTCCTTGCGAACGCCCGCGGTGCTCGCCCTCTTCGGCGGCGCGGGCGGGGACATGCTACAATTCTCCCGTTTCGCGTCGGTTGGTGCAAGTGGGGCTTGGAGGCCGGGCATGGGGTTGGTGTCATCGCAGTTGCCCAAGAAACGGATCGCGTCGCTGTGCCACGAGCTGCACATGCTGTACGAGGCCGGAATCCCCGTGCTCCGGATCTTCGAACTCCTCGCCGGCCAGCGGCGCCAGCGCCGCATACGCGATATCCTGATCCGAACGGCCGATCGCATCCGCGAGGGCGCCACCTTAGGCGAAGCCCTCCGGCCCGAGGCGCGCTACTTCCCCCAGTTCGTCGTCGAAATGATCGCCAGCGGCGACGCCGCCGGCGTGCTCGCCACCGTCCTGCGCGACTTGGCCGCCTACTACGATGAGCTGGTTGCCATCCGCCGCGCCTTCATTCGCGGCCTCGTCTACCCGGCCTGTATCCTGGCTGGCGCCCTCTTCATCATTCCCTACTTCAAAGAGGCCGTCACTTGCCTCTTCGTGACGCATGCGTCGCTCGGGGAGTACACGCTCCATTTTGTGTTGACACGGATACGCGGGTGGGGCCCGCCCATCGTCATCCTCATCGTTCTCGCCCGGCTCGGCATTCTCAAGTGGCTGTGGGCCCCCATCGGCACTCATGTGCCCCCCTTCTCCACGCTCACCCGGAAATTCGCCATCGCCCGCTTCTTCCGGTGCATGGCCATCCTCCTTGATGCCGGTATGGACACGATCAGGGCCATCGAACGGGCCGCCGCGGTCACCTCTAACCCATTCGTCCGAAACGACTTGCTCAAGGCCGTCCCCATCGTGCAATCCGGCGGAACCCTCGAGGATGCGTTTGCCGGATCCGACTACCTCCCGCCTGTGGCGCACCAGATGATCGTCACCGGCGAGGCCTCCGGCTGCCTCGACGACTCCCTGTTGCGGCTCTCCAAGAGCCTGCTCGATGAGGCCTACCACACCTTGAAAGTGATCTCCTTGGCCATCGAGACCGCCGTATTCATCATGCTCATCCCGTTGACGCTCAGCCGAAGGCCCTAGTGTCAAGCCGGGCACGGCACAACGAACCGAAGCTGATCGGAAAAGGCCCTTGACAGGCCCTTATCAATATGATATCATTTCAATATCGTAGGCGCCGGGTGCGGCGCGATAAGGAGTCGGGCCATGGACGTTCGAGAGCGGCAAGTACGGGCGATCAACGGATGGCTGGTTCTGGGCATCCTCATTGTTGTGGCTGCGGTGACGGTTCTGGCTGTGGCTGCTGGAGGCATGCGGCTGACAGCGGGCCGGATTGTGGTGCTGGCGGCCATTGGCGTGCCGTTCCTGTTTGTCACGGCTGGATTCTTCATGCTCCAGCCGAACCAGGCGGCGGTGCTGACGCTGTTCGGCCGGTACGTGGGCACGGTGCGTGCCGCGGGGCTGCTTTGGGCGAATCCGCTGTTCGCGAAACGGGTGGTTTCGGTGCGGATCCGGAACTTCGCGAGCGAGAAGATCAAAGTGAACGATCTACGGGGGAATCCCATCGAGATTGCGTGCATCGTCGTGTGGCGTATCCAGGACACGGCCGAGGCCTTGTTTCAGGTGGACAATTACGATCACTACGTGACGGTGCAGAGCGAGAGTGCGTTGCGCCACCTGGCCATGTCGCACCCCTACGACGTGTTCGACGGCGACGTCACCTCGCTCCGGGGCAGCACGGACGAGATATCGATCGGGCTCCAGCAGGAAATCCAGGAGCGGGTGGCCAAGGCGGGCGTGCTTGTGGAAGAGGCGCGCCTCAGCCATCTCGCCTATGCGCCCGAGATCGCCGAGGCCATGCTCCAGCGGCAGCAGGCCGACGCCATCGTGGCGGCGCGCAGCCGGATCGTGGACGGGGCCGTGGGCATGGTGGAGATGGCGCTCGAAAAGCTGGAAGGGCACGAGACGCTTCACCTGGACGAAGAGCGCAAGGCGACGATGGTGAGCAACCTGCTCATCGTCCTGTGCGGCCACGAATCGGCCCACCCCGTGATCAACGCAGGGACGCTCTATCAGTAAAGGCAGGTGCATCTTGGCGGAACGCAAATCATTCCTGTTGCGGTTGCCGCCGGCTTTGCTCGACGAACTGAACCGGTGGGCGCGCGACGACTTGCGCAGCCTGAACGCGCAGATCGAGTTCCTGCTGCGCGAGGCCGTGCGCCGGCGGCGCCGCAAGGACTTCACCTACGGCGAGGCCGACGAGGAGGACGATGCGTCATGAGGTATGAGTCGGAAGTGCCGTATACGGGCGACGCCCGCAAGGCGCTCGAGGTGGGGCGCGACGTGTTCATCCGCACCGGATTCGAGGTTACCGCGATCCGCAATAACGCATTTGAAGCGCGCGGCGGGGGCATGCTGAATACCAAAGAGGACGCCATCCGGGCCGTGTCCGAGGCCTCCGTAAGCGCCGCCGCCGGCCGGCTCCTGATCGACGCAGATCTCGGCGGACTCCGCCGGATGGGGTGGTTTCTCGCTATCTTCCTCATCGGCATGGTGCTGTTCTTCGAGATCCTCTTCGGGTGCTTGTTCGGATTCCAGAAGATCTGGTTTGTGGCCCTGTTGCCCTTCTCTCCCTGGCCCGTGCTCGGGCCGCTCATCATCCTGTGGACGCGGAAGCGCGCACAGCGCGCACTCGACACCCTCCTCAGGAACATGGCCACGGTCGCCGCCGAGCGGTAGGCGGCCCCGTTCGCCTCAGGGCCGCTGCCGCGGCCGGAGGCGATCATCGAGCCGGTGCAGGCCCGCATCCCTGGCGAGGCGCAACGCCTCGGCGTACTCGGCCGGCGTGATGCGGCGGTTCAGCGGCGGCATCGTATGCGCGCGGTAGCAGGGGCGGTACTGATCCATCACGTTGACGTAGGTGTCCACCGAGATTTCGTCGGCGAGAAACCGGGCGGCCTCAGCCGTCCCCGCCAGCCCCTCCGGCAGCACCAGATGCCGCACCAGCAGTCCCCGCCGCGCCACCCCGTGCCCGTCCACCACGAGATCGCCCACCTGCCGGTGCATTTCCTTCACCGCGGCCCGGTTTACCTCGGGATACCGCGGCGCCAATGAAAACCGCTCGCCTACGGCGGCATCGGCGTACTTCATGTCGGGCATGTAGATGTCCACGAGGCCGTCGAGCAGCCGGAGCGTATCGAGGCTGTCGTATCCGCCCGTGTTGTACACCAGCGGCAGATGGAGCCCGGCCCCGGCGGCCTCGAGCAGCGCCTCGAGAATCTGCGGCACCACGTGGGAGGGCGAGACGAGATTGATGTTGTGGCAGCCCATGGCCTGGAGTGCGAGCATCATCCGCGCCAGCTCCTGGGCGTCTGCCTCCTGTCCCGCGTTCTGCGCGCTGATCTCGTAGTTCTGGCAGAACTGGCAATCGAGATTGCATCCCGAGAAGAAGATCGTGCCCGAGCCGTGCGCCCCCACCAGGGGCGCCTCCTCGCCGAAATGGGCCGTGCCGCCGCATGTCCGAGCCCGTTCGCCCGTGCTGCACCGGCCCGTGGCGCCGTGCCGCCGGGCGGCACGGCACTCGTGGGCGCACAGGACGCACGGATCGAGGCGGCGCCGGGCCTCGTCCGCACGGCGGGCCAGTTCCCCGCTCGACAACAACGACAGGTAAGCCGGTGCGGAATCCGCCATCTCGCCTCCTCGTCGCACGGCGTTCCCGTGGATATGGCACCATTCTACCTCGGAGGGTGCGGCGATACGAACGGCACGAAGCGCTCGAAGCGGCCGCCGGCACGTCCCGCTTGCTTCCCGAGCCTCGCGCAGGATACTGTGGTGCCTTGAGCATGTGGCGCCGGAACCGGCGAGTCAGGAGAGTCTCATGTATCACTTCGCAATCAGCTTACCCAGGTGCCTCTTCCGCGGTGTCCTCGCCTGTGCGCTCGCATTGGCATGCGTCGGGGCCTATGCCGCGCAGGATCAAGTTCAGTTCACCGAAGAGGGCTTCGTGTACATCGACGGGCAACCGCGCCTGATTCTCGGGAGTTATGAACTGCCCGATGACGACACGGTGCTCCAGGAGCTGGCCGACAACGGATACAACCTGGTGCGCGCCAAGGCGGACAAGGCGGTGCTGGATCGAATCCATGCCCACGGCATGTACGCGTGGATCCCCCTGGGCGGCAAGCTGGCCCTCAAGGAAGGCGACACAGCCGCCCGGGCCGGCCTCGCGGCGACGATTGAGGGGTTCAAGGGCCACCCAGCGCTCTTGTCGTGGGAGGGCCCCGATGAGGCGCTCTGGCTCGAGTGGTTCCGGGCATACGATTGGATCACCAGCCAGCAGCCCGCGCAGTTGATGGAACTCCTCGGCAAGGCCGCGGCCGATCAGCCCGCCGAGAAGGTGGCCGAACTGGGCGTCATGCTCGACAAGGCCATCAAGCTCTCCTACCGCGGCCTATGGAAAGAGAGCGAGGCGTTGTACGACACGCTGTGGAAGGAGCTGGCCGGCGCGAATCCCCATCCCGAGCGGCACGTGTCCGTCTGTATCGCGCGGGCCCACGAACTGGGCGACGAACTCACGCGCGGCTGGGAGTGCGTCTGGGAACTGGACAAGCGCCACGTGTTCTGGCAGAACCATGCCCCGGGCAACTCCATCGCCGACATGCAGCACCACAACCGCGCGGTGCACGCCGCCGGATGCGACATCTACCCCATGCCCTTCAACACCGGCGTGCGCCACGGCCAGTTGGCCGACAAGAACGTGACCGAGGTGGGCGGATACACCGACATCATGGACGCCAGCGCCCCCGGCAAGGCCTGCTGGATGGTGCTCCAGGGGTTCGGCTGGTGCGATCTCGGCGATCGCTTCAACCCCACCGATCCCGTGAACGGCCGCCGGCCCACCTACGACGAGACGCGCTTCATGGCCTACAACGCCCTGCTCCACGGCGCCGACGCCATCCTGTATTGGGGCACCCACGCCATCGAAAAGGACAGCAAGCTCTGGCGCGATCTGATGAAGGTGGGCCGCGAGCTCCGCGCCCTCGAGCCGGCCCTCGTCGCCCCGAAACCGGCCACCGAGCCCGTCGCCGTCGCCGAGGGCACCTTCGCCTCCGCCAACGGCGATCAGGTGAAACTCGTGCTGCGGCAGGCGGGCGACGATTGGGTGCTGTTTGCGCACAACGAGTCCCCGATCGGCGCGGCGTTCCAGGTGTCCGGGTTGCCCGATGCGCTGAACGGAAAGACGCTCTACCGCCTGGACAGCGACGAGGAGCACCTCGTCGAGGCGGGCGGCTTCCGCGATGGCGTCCGGGGACACGACGTTCAAGTCTACGCCACCTCGCGCCGGTTCGAGGCGGAGTAGCGGGCGGCAGGCAGCGGCCGGCCTTACGCGGTGTCCGGCAGATCGTGCGTGAAAATGCGCACGTGGCGCCAGCCTTCTCCGTGGAAACGCAGGAACACCAGTCCGCTGAGGATCACCACGTACAGTGTCGCGCCGAGCCACGCGCCTACCGCGCCCCAGCCCAGGTACATCGACAGGAACAGGGCCGTCGGAATGAAGAAACCGTATCCGACGGCAACCGTCATGCGCAGGATCCAGCGCGTGTCCCCGGCCCCGCGGAGCGCACCGAACAGCACGATGTTCACGGCGTCGAAGCCCTGGAAGGTGGCGCCCAGAATCATGAGGTTGTGGCCGAGGCGCACCACCTCGAACTCCTTGCTGAAGCAGGCCCGGATCAGCGGCTTGCCGAACAGCGCCAGCGTGAGCCCCACGAGGCTCATGTAGCCAATGGCGAGGGCCATGGCCGTGTAGGTGCGCCCCTTTGCCCGGACCATATCCTTGCGCCCGATCCACCGGCCCACAATGGGCGCGATGGCCTGATTGAGGCCGATGGCCGGCAGGAAGGACAGGTGCAGGAACTGGATCGCCACGTTGTGCGACGCGAGGGCCGTGTCGCCAAACCGGCCCACGATCAGCATCGTGAAGATGCTCCAGTTGAACACGTCGAGGAAAAACGACATGCCCGCTGGCCAGCCGATCCGCACCAACTCGCGCACCTTCTCCGGATCCAGTTGGTACGACGTGCGCGTTCCGAACTCGCCGTGGTAGCCCCGGCCCAGGAAGACGGCCTGGAGCAGGAGCACTTGGACGGCCTGGGCGATCACGGTGGCGGTGGCCGCGCCGGCAACGCCCCATTCCGGAAACCCGAACTCGCCGAAAATCAGCACGTAATCCAGGACGATATTGAGGGCATTGGCCAGCACGGCCGTGTACATCGGGATGCCGGGCCGGTTGACGGACTGGAAGAAGCAGGCCAGCGCCGTCTGCCATGACACGAACACGAAACCGAGAATGCGCACCCGGCCATAGGCCAGTTCGAGGGCCGTCACCTCTGCGCTGTGGGGCATCAAGCTGAATAGCGGCCCCGACAGCGGCAGGAACACGAGCACACCCGCCGCGCCGGTGATCACCGCCAAGTGGATCCCCTGCCAGGTGTATCGCGCGCAGTTCTCCTGCTGGCCGCGGCCCAGGCTCTGCGACACAAAGGTGCTCACGCACCCGACAATGCCGAGGAAGAACGTCGTGAGGGTGAATACGGCGAGCCCGGAGGTGCACACCGCGGCCAAGGCCGGCTTGCCGAGTTTCGACACCATCATGGTGTCGACGAACTGCATCACCGTGTACGAGAGCGAGCCCATGATAATGGGCGTCGCCATGCGCAGGACCTCGGACAGTCCGGCCCACCGGGATTCTTCTGTATGCACAACGTGGCTCATGGCCCAACTGCCCGTAACGTCTGTTCCAAGCGCCCAAGCTTACCACAGTCCGGCTGAAAAACAGACAGGTTTCCCACGCGTGTGGCAAGGTACCGCATCCCATGCCGTTATGCGCACTTTCAGGCTGCCCCGGCCCACGCCTCCGCGCGCCTGCGTGGGCGTCCGATCCGTCCGATCCGTCCGATCCGTCCGATCCGTCCGATCCCCCCAGCACGTCGTGGTTTGACATGGGGGGCGCGCTCCGGGGATACTATGGCGCTGAACCGGTGCGTTCACAGCGAAAGCAGCTTCGCCGACAGCCATCGAGTCGTCCCCGCCGCTTCCAAGCGGGACGGCCCACGGGCTGCGCCGGACACCGAAGGCCGATCAGCAGCCATCGGGATGGCATTCGACGGTACTTAGAGGAGGACGTGAAGAAAATGAAGAACTCGATACTGCTACTCGCGCTCGTCGCCGCGGCCGTGGCCGTGAGCGGTTTGGCCTATGCTCAGGACGAACCCGATCCGAAGGCCAGCGATCCGAACATGGCCGAGGTCAAGATCTCCCTGCCCGATGCGTCATTCTCCGGCACCCCGCTCGACTACTGGTCAGAGCACCTGGATCTGTCGATCAAGCCGCGCGGGCCCTTCTATGCCCCGAAAGGCACCACGCTGTTGTCCTTGAACAAGCCCGTGGCATGCAGCGACAAGAGCGTGCCGGCCGAAAAGCTCAAGATGGTGACCGACGGCGACAAGAAGTTCGACGAGGCAAGCGTGCTTGTGCTGAAGCCCGGCGTACAGTACGTCCAGATCGACCTCGGCAAACCCCAGAAGCTCTTCGGCATCGTCATCTGGCACTTCCACGAATACGAGCGCGTCTACTTCGACGTCGTCGTCCAGGTGTCCAATGACCCCAACTTCAAAGAGGGCGTCACCACGCTGCTCAACAACGATTACGACAACTCCGCCGCACTCGGCCAAGGGAAGGACAAGGAGTTCATCGAGAAGGAGACGGGCCGCCTCGTCGACGCCAAAGGCACCGAGGCCCGCTACGTGCGGCTCTACAGCAACGGCAACACGACGGACGACATGAACACGTACGTCGAGGTGGATGTCTACGGCCTCGCGGCCGAATAGGCCGCGTCCGCAGGCGCGTTGTGCCATGTGCGGCGTGATGACGAGCGGCCAATGACGGCCGATGGCGATGCGGCCTCACGGAGCGCCGGCGCTGCCGGCCGCGCCGTCTCGTGGCGGACAGCCGCGTTCTTATGTCTGGTTCTTCTCGTGGCAGCCGGGGCGCTTGCGTTCCGGCTGCCCCGTTTGTCCGAACGCCCCATGCACGGCGACGAGGCCAATCAGGCCTACAAAGCCGGCATTCTGCTCGAAACAGGCGCCTACGCCTACGACCCCTACGAACACCACGGCCCGACGCTCTACTACCTGACCTTGCCGGTGGCCTGGCTGACTTCGGCGAAGACCTTCGCGGAGACCACCGAGTTCACCTACCGCATCGTGCCCGTCCTGTTCGGCGTGGGCCTCATCCTGCTCCTGCTGGGCCTGGGCGACGGCCTCGGCCCGGCCGCGGCCGTGTGCGCCGGCATCCTCACCGCCATCTCGCCCGCCATGGTGTTCTACAGCCGGTATTACGTCCAGGAGATGCTGCTCGTCTTCTTCACGTTCGCAACCATCGTGGCCGGATGGCGTTACACCCGAACCCCGAAGCTTCGCTGGGCCCTGCTTGCCGGGGCGTGCGTGGGCCTCACCCACGCCACCAAGGAAACCTGCGTCGTCGCCTACGCATCCATGGCCGGTGCCCTGACGCTCGTCGCGGTGTGGGGGCGCCTGCGCGACGGGCAGCCTCTCGATGTGGCCCGCCTGCGCGGCGCCGTAAACCGGCGCCACCTCATTGCGTTCGCTCTGGCCGCCGCCGCCGTGTCCGTGGTGCTGTTCACCTCCTTCTTCACCCACGCCGCCGGGCCGCTCGACTCGATCCGCACGTATGGGGCCTACCTCACGCGTGCCGGCGGCGAGGGATCCTCCGGGATTCACGACAAGCCCTGCTACTACTACCTCTGCCTGCTCACGTTCTTCCGCGGCTCATCCCAGACATGGTGGAGCGAAGGGTTGATCCTGGGGCTGGCCGTGGTGGGCCTCGCCGCCGCGCTGATGGCGCGCACCTCGCCGGCGAACGACACGGACGCCCCCGATCAGGCCGCAACGCGCGCCCACGTCCAACTGGCCCGGTTCCTGGCCTTCTACACCGTGCTCATGATCGCCTTCTACGCCGCGATCCCCTACAAAACCCCGTGGTGCCTCATCAATTTCCTCCATCCGATGACGCTTCTGGCCGGCCTGGGCGTCGTCGCCCTCATGCGCTGGGCGCGCGTGTGGCCGGCTCGCGCCGTGGTGTGCCTGCTCCTCATCGCCGGCGCGGCCCAGCTTGCCGGGCAGGCCTGCAAGGCCAACTTCCGCCTGTACGCCGATCCCCGGAACCCCTACGTCTACGCCCACCCCGTGCCCGGAATCCGGCGCCTGGTGCGCCGTGCAGACGAACTCGCCGCCGTGCATCCCGACGGCACCCATCTGGTGATCAAGGTGATGGCCCCCGGTGCCGACTACTGGCCCATCCCCTGGTATCTGCGGCACTTCGACCGCGTCGGCTTCTGGGGGCAGGTGCCCGACGACGCGGATGCCGACATCGTGGTCGTGTCGCCAAAGCTCGCCGAGCCCCTGGCCGAGCGGCTCCGCAACACCTACGAAGCCGAATACATCGGCCTGCGCCCGGGCGTGTTCATGCGGGTGCTCATCGATCAGGATCTGTGGGACGCGTTCATGCGGACGCGCACGTAGCTCAGCGGTACTTACCGAGGGCCTTGTTCCGGCGCACACGGATGATGTCGCGCATCATCCCTAACGAGTCGAGCAGGGCGTTCACGCGGGTGTGGGGGCAGTTGATCCAGCGGACGGGCAGTTGATCGATGCGCAGCCCGTGAAGTTCGGCGATAAAAAGCAGTTCGGCGTCGAAACTGAATCGATCGAGCGTCTGCCGCGGAAACACGATCCGGCAGGCCTCTGCCGTGAACCCCTTGAATCCGCACTGCGTGTCGGGAAAAGACGTCAGGGCAAGCAATCGGAGCAGCCGGTTGAACATGCGCCCCATCTGCTCCCGATACCAGGTTTGACGCACCTGCACGTCCGATTCCGGAAGCGATCGCGAGCCGATCACGATGTCCGCCCCGTCATAGAAACACGGCAGCAGCCGCTCCAGTTCCTCGATGGGCGTGGATGCATCGGCGTCGTAGAACACCCGGTACGCGCCCACCGCCACCATCATGCCCGTCTTGACGGCATGCCCCTTGCCGTAATTGCGGCCGTACGAAACCAGGTGGACGCCCGGTAACGTGTCCCGCACCGCCGCGGCCGTGTCGTCCGTACTCCCGTCATCGACGACCACGATTTCAGAGTCATACGTCTGCCGGCTCAGGTATTCATCCACCCGGCGGAGCGTCGCCGGAATCCGGCTCGCCTCATTGTACGCTGGAATGACTATCGACAAATGCACTGGGAATGTTCCCGGGCCCGTTCGGGCCGTGCCGGCGCCGCGCCGGCAGCCCTCGGTTACTTGGGGACGAGCCACACATTACGGTACCGCACGGAGTTCCCGTGATCCTGCAGCATGATCGGCCCGGTGGGCGCCTCCTCGCCGCTCACGCCCCCGGCCGTCAGGGACGGCAGTACCAGATTCTGATGAATCGGGATCCCGTTATGAAGCACGGTGATCTCTGCGTTCTTGACCTTCTTCCCCGTATCATCGAACCGGGGAGCCGTGAATGAGATGTCGTACGTCTGCCATTCGGTGGGCGGCAGGCACGCGTCCGCGATGGGCTTGGCCACCTGGTAGATGCCGCCGCACAGGTTCCACTCGGGATCCACGCCGAAGCTGTCCAGCACCTGGATCTCGTAGCGGCCCTGGATGTACACCCCGCTGTTGCCCCGCCCCTGGGTGCCCGGGCCGCTGTCCGGCATGAAGGGCGTGCGAAACTCGATATGCATCTCGCAGTCGCCGAACTCCTGCTTCGTAACCAGGTTGCTCCCACACACTTCCATGGCCCCGTCACCGAGGAGCCGCCATTTCGGCGGCGTACGCTCCCACCCATCCAGGTTCGTGCCGTCCAGCAGCACGACGGCACCCTCCGGCGGCTTCTTGCCGAGGGTCGGCGGCGTCTTCTCCACCTTCTCGGCCCGGAACTGCGAGTCCTTGCCGGGGCCTTTGAAGCGGCCCGTCAGCCTGTTGTCGACGAGTTCGGCCGACACCTCGAACTTGCCCCCCATGGCCGGGCCGAGGTCTACCTCGCCCTCGAACACGAACTTGTCGCCGTCCGCCGCGCTGTTCACGCCCACCCGCGGCGTCGATGCGTCAAACGGGAATACCGCGCGGAACCGGGCCTTCCCCGTAGCGACCACCTGCACGACGACCGGCTGGCCCTTCCACGCGCCGGAAGAAAAACTGCCCTCATAGATGCCTTGCGTCGCGACATCCGAAGCAGGGCCTGCGAACGCGGGCGCCATGGCGGCACACAGAATCGACAACACGCACAACACACGTAACATGAGATACCTCCCGGTTGGGTTCTGCACGGCCGCGGACAACGCGGCCATCCGCGCCCGGCTGGCGGCGGCGCCGAGCCATGACTCAGATAGTACGCACCTCAACGGCGAAAAAGCAACTCCACCGCCGGGCGCTCCCGTGCTCCGATGCCCCGGCCTGGACAGGCCGCGGTGCGCGCCCGCGGCCTGCGCCGCCGTAACGCCGCCAGGCCCTCGCCGGTACTGTGAACGGCACGTGATTCGCGCCGGATGCCCTCCGCCTCACACGCCGCGTGAGCCCCGGCTTCGGTCTCTGGTGGGCTTAGGCCTCCTTGCGGCCAGAGACCCCTTCCCCAATACCCAAGGTGTCGCCTTGGGATCCTCGGTGCATTCGGCCGCCAACACCCGGTTGATGCGCGCCGCCAGCTCCCGGCAATCCGCCGCGGTGAACCACTGGTTCAACCCGATGCTGATCATCCGGTCGTAGAGATCGTCCGCCACCGGACAATCGCCCCGGCTGTACGTGATCGCGCCCCCACGCTCCTTGTAGCGCGGGCAGTGGAACGCACAGCCCGGGCCGCCCGCCTCGGGCTGGAGCGTCACGGGGAACATGTGGTGGTAGATGTGCCAGTCGGGCGCCGCGTGCCGCCCACGCATGCCGCAGGACACCTGCTGGGCCTGCAACCCCTTCACGATCCGTTCGCCCAACTCGAAGCTCTCCGGGTAGAACCGGAGAGTGTAGCCCACCTCGCCGTCCGGCGAATTCAGCTTCTGCGGCACGATCTCCTTGTACGTCTTCAGGCCCTTCAGGATACGCGCCTTCACGGCCTGCGCGCGCTTGACGGTGGCCGGCATCTTGGCAAGCTGCACCACGTCCACGGCCGCCTCCATTTCCGACATGCGATAGTTGGTTCCGCAGAACAACTCGTCCGGATACCGGGGCGGTGCGAACCGCACCGGCCGCCACAGCCCGCCGCACTCGGCGAAGCCGTTGGCCCGCTCCCAGAGGCGTTTCGTGTTCGTGATGAGCAGTCCGCCCTCCCCGCCCCCCACGATCTTGTACGCCGAGATGCTGAAGCATCCCAGATCGCCGAAGGTGCCCACGTGCCGGCCCCGGAACTTCCCGCCGCACGACTGGGCGCAGTCCTCGATGACCTTGAGGTTGTGCTTGCGGGCAACCTTCATGATCGCGCCCATGTCGCACACCCCGCCCATCACATGCGTCGGCGCGATCGCCACCGTACGTTCCGTGATCAACGGCTCGATCTTCTTCGGATCCATGTGGAGCGACTCGTCCACGTCGCAGAACACCGGTACGCCCTTGGCCGTCACCACCGCGGCCGCCGTCGCGAAGAACCCGATGGCCGGACAGATCACCTCCGTGCCCGGGCCGACACCCGCCGCCACGAACGCGCAGTGCAGGGCGGCCGTGCCCGACGTGACGCCGAGGGCGTACTTGACGCCGAAGACGGCGCGGGCAACCTCCTCGAAGGCCTGCACTTTGGTTTCGGGGAGGTTGGCGTAGTAGTTCGCCAGGAACGGCCCGCCGCCCCAGTCGTCGGCAGCAGCCGCCTCCCGGATCTTCTTGAGTGTCCCCTTGGAGAAACCGAACCGCTCGGCCACCGACATGAATTCGTCCAAGCCGATCTTGGGCTCGCCCTTGCGCTCGATGCGCGTCATGGCCTTCAGGCTCCCCTGCAAGGCCTGCCGCTGGTGCTCTCGTTCCTTCGACATATCGCCAGACTCCCCTTAGCAAAACCGAAGCCAGCCCCGCAGAAACAACTCCCGCGGGGCCGGCCATATCTCACCCGTTCGTGTAGACGTTCAGACTACTCGGCCGCGGCCTTCAGCTTCAGCTTCTGCCCCGGGCCGATCTCCCCCTCGATCTTCTCCGCAACCGAGATCTTCTCCTGCACCTCCCGAATCCGGATGGCGCCCGTCTTCTCTTCCTGCACGGAGATCACCAGGCCCGTGTCCGGATCCTTGATCTCCTTCACGACCTTGTATCCCTCGAGAACCATGCCCGGCTTCATGTTCCGGTTCGTCCCCGCGTTGATCGTGATGTCCGATCCGCTGATGTCCGCCACCTTGGCGTAGAACGGCACCGATTCCATCGTCTTGATGATATGCGCGACCGCCTGATCGATGGCGTCCTGGCACGCCTGCCCGATGGGCGTCTTCTTCGATTCTTCGCCGTTGAGCGTGAATCCTTTGACGCCCAATCCGCCGCCGCGCGACTTGGCCGTGGCCGTTCCGTCGGCATTGTGCGTGGACAGGATCTTGCCGGTTTCGGTGTCCACGAGCCGCAGGTTGATCTTCACGTAGGCCGTCATCTTGCCGCCGCCCAGACTGACACTGCCGACGCCCGGAAGCGGCACGCCAACGCCGCCCCCTTGGCCCGCAGCCTGTTCTTCGAGTTGCGTGACGGTGCCCATCACGAGGATGCTGGCCCCCAGCATATTGCCGAACTTCGCGGCCGTCGCCTGGGTAACCCGGCCTTCCGCGCCCAGATCCTGTTCCTTGATGAGATCGTCCACCTCGGCCCGCTCCACCACAATGAACCGCCCGGTAGCCATCAGCGACTCGGACAGCATGGCGCCCAGGGCTTCGCCCGCATCCCAGTGAATCCCGGACGTGCTCTTGAACTTCGTGGCCGCAATGATCTTCTTCGGCCCCTCGTACACGCCCTCCGCGGCCGGGGCCTCCTCCCCGCTCACGCCGTCCGCCTCCTGATCCAACTCGCCCTTCTTGTTCATCAGGAGCTTGTCTCGCAAGCCCGCGGCGGCCGGCGTGCACTGTAACGCCAGAACCACGCCAAGGCATAGCGCCACCCCGAACGAACAAGCCCGCCTCATCCCTCTGTTACCTGCGCTCCATCTGACCACCATTCGAGTCCCTCCTTTAAGATCCCCTGCTGTTTTCAAGCGGGGCTTAGCCCAAGTCACATGAACCACGATAATCCAACGCGATTCCCGACTTCTGATGCTATCAGGAGCGTGCGGAATTTGCAACGCCCGCGTCGCATCGCTTCATCCGCAGCCCCACCGCCCCCGCGGCCAGCAGGACAACCGTCTCGATCGCATAGAACGCCAGGAGCGAATGCAGAATCCCGCTCGTGAATCCGTAGCTGTGCAGGCCCACCCCGAGCAGGTTGATCCCCCACCACGAGAATACGATTACCATTCCCCCGAACACCGCCGACGCGCCCAGCCCCAAATCGCGGATGTAGCCCCCTTTCCGGGCGTGCAGCACCGCCGCCTGCCACAGCACGATCATCAGCGCCCCGTTCTCCTTGGGATCCCACCCCCAGAACCGCCCCCAGCTCTGCGCCGCCCAGATGCCCCCCAGCACCGTGCCCATCGTCGCGAACAGGAACCCAAAGCACGTCACGCCGTATACCATCCGCGCCACCGCATCGTAGAACCCCTCGTCGCCCCGTTTGAAGCCCGCGGCGCGCCCGAGGATGTAGACGTGCCCGAGCGCGGCCGCCAGCAGCCCCGCCGCATACCCCATGATGATCGTGGTGACGTGCGTCGACAACCAGAAATTCGTGTCGAGCACCGCCACCATGCTCGGCATCGTGTCCACGCCCTCCCGCACCTCGTACTTGTTGGCGAGGAACAGGCCCGCTACGCCGAGCACCACCGCCACGGACACGGCCGTCTTGCGCCGGTTCATGAACTCGATGAAGAGCGACACCGACACGGCCACGAGCGTCGCGAACAGGATGGTCTCATACAGCGTGGTAACCGGCGGCCGCCCACGGATCACGCACCGGAACACAATGCCCGCCAACAGAAGGCCGGTGGGCGCGAGCAACGCGACAGGCGCGAGCCGGGCGAGCGCACGGCTCCCGGGCCGCATCCACATTATCGCGACGAACAGAAAGCAGGCCAGGAACAGCACCAGGCTGCGGTGGAAGAATTTGGCCTTGTAGAACGTCACCTCGGTGCGGATCGTGTCGTACTCGCCCCGGCTGCGCGCACGCCCGGCCACCCCGCCGTGGAACCGGCGCAAACACTCGGTGAATCGCGCCTCGTCATCCCGCGCCGCCGCCAGATCCTCGAGATCCCGCAGCAAGGCCAGTTCCCCATCGATCGGGCGATCCGAGAAGAACGCCAGCGACACCATGTCGCCCGGCGCGAGCCATTCCGCAGCGACGTCCCGCGGCGCGGACGGTGGGAACAGCGCCAAACCCGCGGCCCGCAGGCCCATCTCGTCCACCTCATCGAGCAGGGCGCGAATCGCCTCGCGGCCCGCTGCGCGCGTGGCCTCATCGGGCTCCGCGATGCCCTCGGGCAGCGCCGCCCGCATGCGCCGGGCCTCCTCCTCGCCCAGAAGCTGGCCCAGGCTCTCCATGCCGTGATCGAGCACCGCCAGCGCCACCCGCAGCACGGGCGCCCGCTCCAGCACGGCTGACAGCCGGTTCTCGATCGGCCCGGGCAGCACGGGCGACTCAACGGGATAGGAGCAGCGGGCAAAATCGAGATACAGAAGGATCTGCTCGAACTCCCGCAGATTCGAGGCCAGGTTGACGAGTTGGCTCTGCGTATACGTGCGTTCCTTGGCGGGGACGCCCGAATACTGCTCGCCCAGGGACAGGAGCCGATCCCGGCCGGGCAGCAGTTCGGCGTAGGAATAGCGATCGCGCTTCTTTTTCCCATCCCGCGCCACGCCGATGGCGTCGGCCGTGTCGTAGTTCTCGATCAGAAACACCGGATAGTCCCGGGCGGCCTCCGGGAAAAACAGGCAATCCAGGAGCCACTCCATGGAATCCCGTTTCCACCCCTCGGGATCCCGGTAGGTTCGCCGGCCGTTCAGTTTAAGCAGTTTGAACGCCGCATACGTGCTCAACGGCTTGATCCGGCCCTCGCTCTGGATGGGGAGCGTTGAGAACAACTCGACGACTTCCTCGTCCCAGGTAATAGGCGGGGCCGCGCCGGCCCGCGCGGGCATCGCCGCGAAGGCGGCCCATACGGCCGCCACGAGCGCCACGACAGGAGCGTTCCAGCGCATCATCGCGCACCTCCCGCCGGCCGGCCGGGCAGGTGTTCCGTGCGCAGGTGGCGCCAGAGGCGTACGCCGAAATGGAGCCCCAAACCGAACACGATCACCACGCTGGCATACAGGGGCGCATTCTCCGCGGGATTCCGCACGACGGCGAGCGTCGAATACAGCGGCTGGCCCGGTTGGGCGTTCGGGGGCCCCCACGACGCCTGATAGAACGTGTATCCCCGGTAACGGAACGGCTCGTTCATGCTGATCCGGGCCTGCTCGGACGCGCCGTCCTCGATCTTGGTAACCTCGCTCATGAACACCTTCGGAATGCTCGTCCGGGGATGCAACTCCCGCGTGAACTTGTCCAGGGCTATCGTGAACGGCAGTTGGCGGCGCACTTTGCGGAGATCCACCGCCCACCTTCGCCCGCCCGACTCGATCACGGCCGGGCACCGCTGCATCCCCCACAGAATCGCCTCGTGGCTCCCGCCCGTCTTGTGGTCGCGCACGGTGACGTACACACCCGGGATGTTCTGCTCGGCCTGCTTCACGGCCACGAGCGGCTCCAGGTAGAACCCGTCCACCGTGCGCGCCCCGCCGCCCATCGGGCCCGACGCAGGCCGCGGCACGGCGTTCCGGGCGTAGCCGCTTACCGTCAAGTCGAAGGGCAGTTCCTCCCGGACAAACGTCATGCTCCCGCCCGAAGCCGTCCCTGCGAATTCCGCCCCGGGAATCGCGTATTCCGTACACTCGCCCCCGGCCTTCACCTCGGCGATGGCCATCTCCCACTCGTAGTAGCTCTCGAACTCGTCGGCCCGCTCCCCTTCGTACAGCGTCATGTGCCCCTCGACGGCCGAACGGGCCCGCACGAACCCGCCCACAAGCAGCAACGCAATGCCCACGTGCGTCACAAGCACGCCCGCCCGCGCCCAGTCCTTCCGCATCCGCACGATGCCGCCGCAGATCAGATTCACGAGCAGCAATGTCATGAGCAGATACGCGCCCGGTAACGGCAGCGGCACGACCCCTCCGGCCCAGTGGACGACGAAGAGCGAATGGAAGTAGCGCTGCTGGACGTCGTAGAGCCCCGACTGCACTTGTTCCACGGTGCCCAGGAAGGTGAGCACGAACAGCAGCAGAAACAGCACGCAGGCCACGCCCGTCGAGGCGCACAGATCGAACAGCTTTCGGGCCGGCCTCTTCACGGCGCCTCCTCGGCCCGCAGCGAGGCACAGAACGCCAGGAAGTGCTCGCGCTCCGCCGCAACATCGCCCTCCGGCCCCAGCATCTTCACGAACACGCTGCCGCCCGGCCGTTCACACACGGCGCCCATCAACGCGTATCCGGGCGTCGTCGCGCCCGCCATGTCGGTGTACGCGCCGGCGATGTACACCACCGGCGACGGCTGGCCGAGGATGGCGACCACGGGCAACTCGGCCAGGGCGGCCGCAGGCGGCGCCTCCAGGCCCATCTGGCGGTACCATCGGCCCACGTTCGCTTCGAGGCCGCCCGCCGAATCGGCAAAGACGCTCACGTAACACTCCGTGCGGCCCTCCGCGCCCAGCAGATACGTCACGAGCCGCATGGGGCGATCGGGCCCGGGCTGCCATCCCTCCGGCGTGTCCCACCGGAGCCGCGCGGCATCGAGCGCGGGGGCCTCACCCGCCCCCGGGCCGGGCGCGGTTCTCACGGGCTGAGGATGCGCCGCGGGCTGGAAGCCGAACCGCTCGGCGCTCGACGCACCCGGCCGGACGGGCTTGGACGGCCCCGCCACGGAACGGGAACGCGTGATCGGCCGCACAGTCCCGCGGCCGGAACAGCCCGCCAAGGCGAGCGCCAGCACCAAGGCCGGCACACACACACGGATTATGTGGCAGAAGGGCTTCATTCGCTTGACTGTCTGCACGGAAAGCTCGACACCGGAGAATAGACAGGCGCATAGCGTACGTGCTCGGGCCGGCCCAAGTCAAAGCCGCCTGCCCACAATCCGCACGTAACGCTCTCCTCGTGGGAGACGGAGTCCCAACTGGCCCGCCGCGGCGGGCCTTTCCGCTGCTTTGCCGTTTCGCTCCATACATCGTGGGCTTCTTGATGGACGGCAGACGTAGGGAAAACGGCAAGATGCCGCTTCTGCGTTGGACGGAAACGTAGACGCGGCATCCTGCCGCGTTCCTTACCTGCGGATTGTCGCCTGCATGTCCGCCGTCTTCGACGGGCAGCCGCCGCAAGAGGCCGGGTTGCACGGAATGGGCCTCCTCCGTCACAATCCTGAACGCACACGGGAGAGCGCGCCGCGGCGGCCCGTCCCGTGGCCAAGACAGGGAGTGCACATCGGTGCAGACATGGCATCTCATCGAAGGTGAACCGGGTTGTGCCTTTGCCACGGCCCACGGCTGCGTGGCCGTCGTGGTCGATGCCTTGCGCGCCAGTGCCACCGCGGCCATGCTCTTCGAGGCCCGCGCGACTGAACTTATTGTCGTCCAAGAGGTTAAAGACGCTAGGGCGGCCAAGGCGCAGCACCCGGACGCCTTGCTGTTTGGCGAGCGGGGCGGCCTGCCTCCGCCCGGATTCGACTATGGAAACAGTCCCCGCGACGCGGCCCGGGCCGCGGGCCGCCCCGTGGTGTTCACCACCACCACCGGCGCGGGACGCCTCGTCGCGTGCTGGGGCGCCCCGGCAGTCTTCATGGGCACCACGGTGAACGCGTCGGCCGTCATCGAAGCCACATCCTCGTTCCGCGAAGACGTCGTCCTCATCCCGGCCGGCCTGGCCACGGATCCCACGTTCGATGCCCAGGAAGACTGGGCAGCCGCCGCGGCCATCGCCGCGGCCGCCGGCACCCCCATCGGCGAGGGGGCCGCCGCCTTCGCCCACTGGCGGCGCCGTATCCAGTCGGAAGGGCTCGATCGCCTCTTCAACACCGCGCCCCACGCCGGCAAACTGCGCGCCGTCGGGCTGGATGAGGACATCGCGTTCTGCGCGCAGATGGATCTTACGCGCGCGGTGCCCCGGGCCGTGGCCCGCAACGAGTTCGGGGTGCGGTGCCTTCCCTTCGCGCCGCCTCTTGCCTGAAACGGGTGCCCGATTGTGTATAATCCCGCCAATGGGCCGGGGCGTACGAGTGGCCTCTTACGCCGCTCCCGGGAGTCCGGCCGCGCCTTGGCCGGAGCGGCACGTCATCCATCGGGCTGCCCCGTCTCGCGTTGCCAGGCCCACCGGACACAGGCAGAATGGACAAGAAAACCACCACAGCACGGCGCAGCATCGCGGGCCTCTACCGGCGCATCAAGCGGTTGCACAACGCAATACCCTATTTCCTGATGCCCGGCGGGCGCGCCTTCCCCGCGCTCCACTACTTCCTCGAAGTGACGCGCCGCTGCAATCTCCGGTGCAGGATGTGCCAGTTCCGCGAGTGGTATGCGCGCACGCCGGCCGCCGAACAGGCCGCGGGCGAGCTCACCGCCGCCGAATGGAAGTCCGTGATCGATCAGACGGCGTGCTACAGCCTGATCACGTTCACCGGCGGCGAACCGTGGGTGCGCGAGGATTTCGAGGAGATCCTCGCATACGCCTGCCAACGGCGCAGGGCACACGTTATCACCAACGGCCTCCTCCTCACCGAAGAACGGATCCGGCGCTGCGTGGATCTGGCCCCGCGGCGCCTGGCCGGCAGGGGGCTGTATTTCGTGGGCATGTCCATCGACGGCACCGAGGACATTCACAACGCCATCCGCGGCCGGGACGACGCATTCGCGCGCACCATCGAGAACCTGACCGCATTGGCGCGCCGCAGGGCCGAAGCGGGCCGGAAGTACCCCCTGCTTCACGTCACCTCCGTGATCCAGGACGACAATCTCGAGGCCCTGCCCGAGTTGGCGGCCATCGTCGGGGCCGTCGGCGCGGACGTACTGAACCTCACCATGGAAATCCGGCAACTGGATCCCGAAGGCATTGGCACGGTGGATCCCGAAACGTTCTGCGACGCCGTGCCCCCACCGCCCCGAATCCGCCCGGAGCGGCTCGCGAAATACCTCGATCGCGTCCGTGAGGCAACCGCCCGGGCCGGCATCGATCTCCGCTTGCCCGATATGCCCCGGCAGCACGTGCTGGCCTACCACGACGGCGGCCTCGATCTCGATGAGTTCACCTGCCGCGCCGCATGGAGCAACCTCTACATCGACGCCCGGGGCGGCGTGTTCCCCTGCATGATCTACCGCGTGGGCAGCGTCCGCGAGCAGCGCCTGCGCACGCTCTGGAACTGCCCCGAGATGCGCGCGTTCCGCCGCCGGTTGCGCGATGAGCTGTACTGTATCTGCCAAGGGTGCTGTCATCTCGAATACGCGGGCCCGTCCACCGCGCGCGCCCGCCAACACCGCCGCAACCGCGACCAACAGGGGGGCCAGCCGTGATCGTCGACGCCCACACGCACATTCATCCCGATCAAGACGGTATGGGGGCGCGCTACGACGCCACGCTCGATTTCCTCCTCGAGAATCTCCAGAACGGCCCCGTCGACAAAGCCGTCGTGCTCGCCGAAGCCGTGGATGTCCCCTACATCAAACGCATCGAGAACCGCTTCGTCGGCGAATGCTGCCGCCGGCATCCGGACAGGCTGATCGGCTTCGCCTCTGTCCACCCGCTCGAGCCGGACGCCGTCGAACGCCTCGAAGCGGATGTCTCCGAATACGGGCTCCAGGGGCTCAAGCTCCATCCCCGGTTCCAGGGCGTGGCCGCCGACGACGCCCGCCTCGTCCCCCTCGTCGAGAAGGCGGTTGAGCTGGGCATTCCCGTGGCCATCGACGCGTTCCTCTGGAAACCGACGCCCCTCCGGCTGCAACTCCCGCTCAACATCGACGCCCTCTGCAAACGCGTGCCCGAGGCCAAGATCATCATGTGTCACGCGGGCGGATTCCACTTCCTGGACGCCCTGGCCGTGGCCGTGGCCAACGACAACGTCTACCTCGAAGTCTCCTCCTCCCTCGGGTTCTTCCACGG
>JAFGTL010000690.1 GCA_016934125.1 Candidatus Hydrogenedentota bacterium | reverse complement strand
GCCTGTTCTCAGTCCACCGCACGCGATATCGTCCGCCTCCTTGACGTCGACCCCGGCAAGATCACGGTGACCTACGAAGCCGTCGACGACGAGTTCCTCCCCGT
Source organism: Candidatus Hydrogenedentota bacterium (assembly GCA_016934125.1). Classification (GTDB taxonomy): domain Bacteria; phylum Hydrogenedentota; class Hydrogenedentia; order Hydrogenedentales; family SLHB01; genus JAFGTL01. Next base: position 8,960 of record JAFGTL010000690.1, on the reverse strand, counting down.
CGACCCCGAGGCCGCTTCCGCCCTCCTGGCCGCCCGCTACGGCATCCAGCGCCCCTTCATCCTGTTCGTCGGCACCCTCGAACCCCGGAAGAACCTCACCGCCCTCGCCCGCGCCTACACCCGCCTGGCAACGGATCTGCCGCACGCCCTCGTGCTGGCGGGCGCGCCGGGCTGGCAGTGGGCCGAACTCGCCGCGGCCATTGCCCAGAGTCCCGCCCGCGACCGCATCGTGTTGCCCGGCTATGTCCCGCGCGGCGATCTGCCCGCCTTCTACTCCGCGGCGGATGCGCTCGCCTATCCCAGCCGTTACGAAGGATTCGGCCTCCCCGTGCTCGAAGCCATGACCTGCGGATGCCCGGTGGTTACCTCGAACAACTCCTGCCTGCCCGAAGTCGCGGGCGATGCCGCCCTGCTCGTTGACGCCGCCGACGAGGCCGGCCTCGAGTCCGCGCTGCGCACCGTGCTCGAAGACGCCGCCACGCGCGCCGCCCTCATCGAGCGCGGCCGTGCCCAGGCCCGGGCCTTCTCCTGGCAGGCGTGCGCCGAGACCACACTCGGCGTGTACAAAGGGCTCGCGTCGTGTTAGTGCTGTTCAACGGGCTGCAGGCCGGCAACCGGAGCGGAACAGGCACCTACACCCGCCAACTCGCCCGGTGGCTGCCCGAAGCGGCGGGCATCGACCTCATCGAGATCGTATGGCCCGCCGATATCGCGCCACCGCTGCCCACCGCGTCCGCCACCTTCCTCGTGCGGCAGCCCGAAGGGCCCGTCGGCCGCATCCGCTACGATCAGTTCGGGTTTCCCCGCGAGGCGGCCCAGCGCGGCGCCCACCTTGTCCATTATCCCGCCAACGTAGGCTGCATCCGCGGCCGGTGTAACCAGATCGTCTCGCTCCACGACCTCAGTTTCTACCGGCACCCAGCCTGGTTCGGGTTCGAGCGCGCCCTCTACTACCGCTATGCCGTGTCCCGCAGCGCACGACGCGCCGCCCATCTCCTCACCGGCTCCCACGCCGCCGCCCACGATATCCAGGAGTTCCTCGGCATCCCCGCCGAGCGCATCACCGTCATCCCGGACGGCGTCGACGAGCGGTTTCAGCCCGCCTCCGACGATGCGCAAGCCGCCGTACGCGTCAAGCACGCGCTCCCCGAGCGATTCTTCCTCTACGTCGGCACCCACGAGCCCCGCAAGAACCTCGACCGCCTGATCCGCGCGTGGTCGTCCATTGCCGGCGCGTGCCCCCTCGACCTCGTTCTCGCCGGCCGGAGCGGCTGGAAGACCTCCCCGATCCGCGCCGAAGCCGCCCGTTCCCCGTTCACCCATCGCATCCATTTTCCCGGATTCATCGACGACGCCGACCTCCCCGCCCTCATGTCTGCCGCGGACGCGTTCGTCTACCCGAGCCTCTACGAGGGGTTCGGCATTCCCGTCCTCGAAGCCATGGCCTGCGGCACCCCCGTGCTGACCTCTGACGCCCCAAGCCTGCCCGAGGTCGCCGGCGACGCCGCGCTTCTCGTGGCCCCCGAGCAGGACGAGGCCATCGCCGGGGGCCTGTCCCGGTTAGCGGGCGACGATGCCCTGTGTGCGGCCCTGCGCGCCAAGGGATTGGCCCGCGCCGCCCAGTACTCGTGGAAACGCACCGCCGAGGCCACCGTGGCCGCCTACCGCAAGATCTTGGGTGCGTAGGCGCGTTTACGGTACTATGTGTAGAATTCTGCGGGGGCACGCCCCCGGATGCGCACCATGCACCAGGGGAAAAGGAGGCGTTCCGAGCGGTTTGACGTGAAGATCCTGCACGTGTACAAGGATTTCCAGCCGCCTGTTCGCGGCGGCATGGAACATCATCTGGCCATGATGTGCCGGTTTCAGCGGCAGTGGGCGGAGGTGGAAGCGCTGACCTGCAGCCGTTCCCTCCGAACCCGCGTTGTGGATCGCGACGGCACCCGAGTCACCGAAGTGGGGGAGTGGTGGCGGTTCCAGAGAGCCCCGCTGGCGCCCACGTTCCCGCTCCACCTGCGCCGCCTTCGCGCCGATATCGTCGTCGTGCACCTGCCCAACCCCACCGCCGCCATCGCCTACCTCCTGGCCCGGCCGGCAGGCAAGCTCGTTGTGCGGTACCAGAGCGACATCGTGCGCCAGGCGGCCGCCCTCCGGTTCTACGCCCCGGTTCAGATGCGTTTCCTCCGAAAAGCCCATCTGATCCTCGCCACCTGCCCCCAGTACCTCGATTCATCCCCCGTGCTCCAGCGCGTCCGGGATCGCTGCCGCCTCCTTCCCCTCGGCATCTTGCCCGACGAGTTCGATCGGCCCGATCCCGAGCGAATCCGCGCCCTTCGCGCCCAATACGGCGGGCCCTATGTACTGTTTTCGGGCCGCCATCGGTACTATAAGGGCCTCGAGTTTCTCGTGCGTGCCGCCGGGCGCATTCAAGCCCCCGTCGTCATTGCCGGCGACGGCCCCGAGCGCGCCCGGTGTATCACGCTCGCCCGGGAACTCAACGTCGACATCGCGTTCCCGGGCTCCTTGACGCACGAGGAACTCGTCAACCATTTGCACGGATGTGAGGTGTTTGTGTTCCCGTCCATGGAACGAAGCGAAGCCTTCGGCATCTCCATGCTCGAGGCCCACGCCTGCCGCAAACCCGTCGTGGCCACACGGCTCGGCACCGGCGTCGAATTCGTCAACACTCACGGCCAGACAGGACTCAACGTGCCCCCGCGCGATCCCGCGGCCCTGGCACAGGCCGTGAATGAACTGCTCGATGCGCCCGATCGCCGGCGCGCCATGGGCGAAGCCGCCCGGGCCCGCGTCGAGGCCGAGTTCCACGCGGAACACATTGCGCGCAAAGAGTTTGAGATGTATGAGGAACTGGCCCGATGAAGAACTGGTACCTCATATACGCCTACGCGTTCGGGCTGTCCCTCGTGGTGTCCGCCCTGCTGACGGCCCTCATGCGCCGTGTCGCCCTGCGCTGCGGGGCACTGGATCATCCCGGTGAACGGAAGATGCAGCAGGAGCCCGTGCCCTTGCTCGGCGGCGTGGCCATCTGGCTCACCGTATACGCCGTGATCGGCCTCAACCTCCTCATCGCTATCCAGATGCGGCACCTCAGCCTCGCCTGGATCCATGCCAACGTCCTCGCCTTCCTCGGCCCCGACGCCATCATGAAACTCGTCGGCATCGGCATCGGCGGCACCATCATCTTCCTGCTCGGCCTCGTCGACGACCTCACCGCCCTCAAGCCTGAGGCCAAGCTCGCCGGCCAGATCGCCGCTGCGCTGGCGCCGGTGTTGTGCGGGGTGCGCCTCGACCTCTTCATCCCCGATATTCTCGCCGCCAACGGCTGGGCCGTCTGGATCGCGGGTGCCGCCACCGTGCTCTGGATCGTCTTGATGACGAACTCGATGAATCTGCTCGACAACATGGACGGCCTCTGCGGCGGCATATCCGCAATCGCCGCGGTTTCCTTCTTCCTCTGCGTGTTCCAGCGCGAGGAATACTTCGTCTGCCTCCTCCTCGTCGTGTTCGCCGGCTCGACCACGGGATTCCTGTTCCACAACGTCAGCCCGGCCCGCATCTACATGGGCGACGCCGGCGCCATGTTCTGCGGGTATCTCCTGGCCACGGCCGCCGTGCTCGGCACCTTCTACACCGCCACCACACCGTCCCGAATCGCCGTGGTGGCGCCCGTGCTCGCCTTGAGCGTCCCCATCTTCGACACCCTCAGCGTCATCTACATCCGCTGGCGGAGCGGTGAGAGCATCATGAAAGGCGACAAACGCCATTTCTCCCACCGCCTCGTCAACCTCGGCATGCGTCCGGCACACGCCGTCGGATTCATCTACCTCGTGGCCGCCGTCACCGGCCTCGGCGCGGTGCTCCTCGGCCAAGTCGGCCTGTTGGGCACCTGCATCATCCTGGGCCAGACCGCCGGCGTATTCTGCCTGATTGTCCTCCTGATGAACGCCGGAAACGCCAACCGCGGGACGGGGACGCGCCTGTGAGCAAACGCAACAAGAGACGGACTGCCGCCCCGGCCCCCGGGATCGCATCCCCCGAGCCCGCTCGGCCGCCGCTCGCCGGCCGCCTCGTCGAGCACGTCGTTGCCGTGGGCCTGGCCGGCGTCATCTTCCTGCGCCCGTGGTACGACGGAATCACGTTCCCCGATAAGAACATCCATTTCATGTGGGCCATTGCGCTATGCGCCGTCCTGTGGGCGGCCTCCGCGCTCCGCCGCCCCGATCGCCTCCGCGCCGGATGGCCGATCCTCATCGGCGCGGCCTTCCTCGCCGTTGTCCTGCTCACCGGCCTCGACACCGTCCGCTACGACCGCACCTACCAAGGCGTCCTCGTGTGGACGGGCCATCTCCTGCTCTTCATCCTGGCGTCCAACGCCTTTCGCTCCCGCAGTGCCGTGGCCATCGTGCTAGGCACCTTCGCCGTTACCTCGCTCGCCGAGGCCGCCTGGGGCATCATCCACCTTGAATACGTGCTCCCCATGACGCGCCGCGACGTCATGGCCGATCCCACCCTCCTCCAGCGTTACTTCGGCACGAGCGACATGTCCACCGGCCTCGTCCACCGGCTCAGCATCAACCGGGCCTTCGGCTCGTTCCTGTTCCCCAATGCCCTCGCCGCGTGGCTGCTCACCGGCATCCCCTTCGCGGCGGGCGCCGCAGGCTACGCTTATCTCAAACTCCGCCATACGCTCCGCGACTCCAGCCAGCCCCACCGGACACACCCCATCGCCGTGCTTGCCACCGCCGTCGCCGTCTTCATCGCCGTGGCCTTCTACTACTCGGTGTACTTCGCGGTGGCCTATCCCGACGATCATTGGCTCCACCACTCGACGCGCTGGGCCGTCTACTGCATCGTTCCCCCCCTGCTCTCCGGCGCGGCAGCCCTCTTCTTCACCCGCCGTCACGGCGTCCGCGCCTATTGGTATCTCGTCGTCTTCATCGGGATGGCCCTCCTCTTCGTCACGGAACTCGTCGCGCTCTGGCTCAGCTACTCGCGCGGCGGCATGCTCGCCCTGCTCGCCGCCACCGCCGCCGCGGCCGCTCTCCTGTGGTATGCGTCCCGCAGATCCGCCCGCAGTGCCCCGGCCCGGGCGGCCGCTACCGGCGCCGCCGTCGCGCTCCTGGCCGCCTCGGCCCTTTGGGCGGCCCACACCGCGCCCGCCTCCGCCCAGGCGGACGCGCAGGCCCCCGTTGCCCAGGGTTCGCAGGACTCGCTCCCGCTTGATGAAGCCGGCATCGACGTGACCCTCGCCGACCTCGCAAATCCCGCCACCATGGCGCTCCGGCTTACGTACTGGGGATCCGGGCTCCGGATCGCCGCCGACAATTACTGGACGGGCGTCGGCCTAGGCAATTTCTCCACCATGTATCCGAAATACCAGTACCTCGGTGCGGGCGACGTGCAGCAGGCCCACAACGACTTCCTCCAGATGCTCTGCGAAACCGGCATCTTCGGTGTGCTTCTTTTCATGACGTTCTGGGGCTGTGTCTTCTTCCGGGGCATCCGCCGGATCCTGCGCGAACCCGACCTCGCCGAGCGGTTGTGGTTAACGGGACTGTTCACCGCCACGCTGGCGTTCGTCCTGCATTCCGTGGTGGACTTCAACTTCTTCAACCCGAGCCTGGCCGCGGCCGCCTTCCTCGTGGCCGGCATGCAGTACGCCTCTGCAGACGCCCCCGGCGCCCTCCGGACGGAGAAGCGTTCAGCCCGGTGGGTGGCGGCCCCGGCCCTCGTGGCCGCCGTGGCCGTGTCGTGCTGTGCCTATCCCGTCTTCAAACTGAACCGGATGCTCGGAGGGAGCCACGACTACAACGCCCGGCTCGCCGCCAACCATCAGCTCCTCGCCAGCCTCCAGCCCGAGGCCATCCAGCCGGGGCGTCCCAGCGTTCTGCGGGCGGCACAGGTGCAGGCGGTACTGCCGGAACGCGCCGACCTCGAGCGGATCGGATCGCTCTTCATCCTCGCGGCCGATAGCAGGAGCCTGCGCCCCCTCAACCCCGGCGAACGCATGGACATCAACACCTTTCTCATCATCCGCGATCCCGTGCCCGCCCGCGCCCAGGCCCTCGCCCTTGCCCAGCAATGGCTCGCCCATACCCGGGAAGCGGATGCGGCCTTTCCCCATATTCCCGAGGTGGCCGCGCACGTCTATCAGTGGTACGACCTCCTCATGCACTATGCCGCCGGGCCCGAAGAGGAGGCGCGCCTCATCCGCGAGGCGCTCGTGTGGAGCGAGCGGGCCGTCGAGCGAAGCCCCTGGCAGCCCGCGTTCAGAGACCTCCACGCCAAGGCCCTGTGGCGGGTGGGCAATGTCGAATCCGGCCCGGAACAACTCGAACGGTTCGACGAGGGACTCGCCGAATTCAAGGCCGCGGCCGAATGCTATCCAACCCGGCCCGAGGTGTGGCAGCGCTATGGCGACAAGGCCGTCCAGTTGGGCACCGCCCTGAGACAGGCCGGGCAGGATGCGCGAGGGACCGAGTTGTGCCGGATAGGCGAGGCCGCCCGGCAACGCGCGGCCGGGCTGCAGCAGGAACTGGAACGCATCGCGCGCGAGCGCCAAGCAGGGGGGTGATCCCATGAATGTGCTGGTTATTCACGGCCCGAACCTGAATCTCCTGGGCAGCCGGGAACCCGACGTATACGGGCGCACGACCCTCGAGGACATCAACGCCTTGCTGGCCCGTGAGGCACAGGCCCTCGGCATCGAGCTTCGCACGATTCAGTCCAACGCCGAGGGCGAGTTGGTGACCGCCATCCAGGAGGCCGCCGGCTGGGCCGATGTGCTTATCATCAACCCGGCCGCCTACACCCACACCAGCGTCGCCATCCGCGATGCCATCGCCGCGGTCGACGTTCCCGCCATCGAGGTTCATCTCTCCAACGTCCACGCCCGCGAGGACTTCCGCCGCCGCTCCTACATCGCGCCCGTCGCCGTCGGGCAGATCGCCGGGTTCGGCGCCGACAGCTACCGGCTCGCACTCCAGGCCGCCCAGGGCCTGGCCTCGCGAAAGGCGGACAAGGCATGAAAGCGCGCCTCGACGCCCTCCGCGGCCGCATCGAAAACGCCGGGTGCGACGCCCTCGTCAGCATGGCGCCGCCCATCAACCAGTATCTCACCGGTTTTTCGGGCAGCACCTCCGCGGTGCTCGTCACCGCCCGCGAGGCCCGGTTCTTCTGCGATTTCCGCTACACGGAGCAGGCGGGCGCCGAGGTTTGGGACGGATACCACATCGAGGAGGTCGCAGACGGGCTCGCCGCCCGGCTCGGCCGCGGCCTCGCAGACGCCGGATGCCGCTCGGCCGCGTTCGAGCCCGACTCGATGACTGTCCGGGAGCGGCAGGACATCGAAGCGGCCTACTCGAATACGCTCACGCCCGCGCCCGCCCTCGTGTCCGCGTTGCGCTGCGTCAAGGATCCCGCCGAATGCGACAAGATCCGCGCCGCCCAGTCCCTCGCCGAAGGCGTGCTGGCCGACCTCCTCGACACGCTCGAAGAGGGCCTTACCGAGCGGGAACTCGCTGCCGCCTTCGAGTATGAGTTCAAGACACGCGGCGCAACCGGCGCCTCCTTCGACACCATCGCCCTCTTCGGCGCCCGGAGTTCTCTCCCTCACGGCCAGCCCGGCGATCGGGCGCTCAAACCTGGCGATGTCGTCCTCCTGGACTTCGGCTGCCGGCTCGCCGGATACTGCTCCGACTTGACTCGGACCTACGCGTTCGGTACGATGCCGGCCGCTTGGTTCAACGAGATCTATGACCTCACGCTGGCCGCGCAGCAGGCCGCGCTCGGCGCCGCCCGGGCCGGCATGACATGCCGTGAGCTGGACGCGGTTGCGCGGCGCCTCATCGCCGAGGCCGGCCACGGCGACCACTTCGGCCACGGGCTCGGCCACGGCGTGGGAATCGAGATCCACGAGGCGCCCCGGGTGAGCAGTCGCTCCGAGGCCGTGCTCGAGCCGGGCACGGTGATTACCATCGAGCCGGGTATCTACATCCCCGGCCAAGGCGGAGTCCGCATCGAAGACTTGGTGGTCGTCACCGAGGACGGCTGCCGTAACCTGACGACTGCGTCGAAGGAATTGAGGATATTGGGACTATGATTTCGACGGCCGACTTTCGCAACGGACTGGTGGTTCTCCTTGACAACGAGTTGATGGAGATCGTCGACTTTCAGCACGTGAAGCCCGGCAAAGGAGGCGCGTTCGTCCGCACCCGCTTCAAGAACGTGTTGACGGGACGCGTACTCGACAAGACGTTCCGGGCCGGTGAACGCATGGAAGAGGCCCGCCTCGAAGAACGCACCTGGCAGTACCTCTACGACGACGGCGACCTCTACCACTTCATGCATCCCGAGTCTTATGAGCAAATCGCCGTCGGCGCTGCCGTGGTCGGCGACAACAAGAACTGGATGAAGGAGAACGACAGCGTCAACCTGTTGTTCTACGACGGCAACGTCATCAAAGTGGCCGTGCCCATCGCCGTTGTGCTCACCATCACCAAGTGCGATCCGGGCGTACAGGGCGATCGGGCGTCCGGCGGCACCAAGCCCGCCACCCTCGAAACCGGCGTCGCCGTCCAGGTGCCGCTGTTCGTTAATGAAGGGGACATCATCAAGGTCGACACGCGTTCCGGGGACTACATTGAACGAGTCAGCTCGTAGCGCCGAACCCGAATCCGATTCGCCGCACGGAGGGTTGCCAGTGGACTTGGATAGGCTCCAGGAACTTATTCGCATGTTCGAGGACTCCGATCTCTCCGAGATCGAAGTCGAGGAAGAAGGCCGGCGGATCCGCCTCAGCAAGCCTCAGCCTGCCCCCGTCGAGAGCCCGCCGCCCGCCACCCCAGCCCAGGTTGCGGTGTCCCCGGCCCCGGCCGCCGCTCCGGCTCCGCCCCAGGCCGACTGCCCCGCGAGCGACCTCCTCGAAGTCGAGGACGGCG
>JAFGTL010000689.1 GCA_016934125.1 Candidatus Hydrogenedentota bacterium | reverse complement strand
GTTGCTTGGACAGTTCGTCGCGGCCGCTCAGCACGGTGTCGATGTCGGCTTGGCCGATGATCTGACGCAGCGCGAGTTGCAACTCGATGTAAAGGGCTTCCTGGAACTGCATTACCTTGTTGATGGCGACGTCGGGCTCGACGATCTCGAAACTGGCCGCAAGACTGAGCTTCAAGGTGACGCCGTCGGCACTGAGGACTTCCTGCCCGGTGATGGAGACGAACCGGGGGCGGATGTCGAGTGTGCGTATGTGCGTGGACAGGCGGACATACCAGTAGTGGCCGGGGCTCAGGACTCCCCTGAAGCGGCCCTTGACGTATCTCAGCCCCCTCTCGTATTCGAACACGGTGATGCGCCGTACGGTCGCGGCGAGGAACACCGCCACCACGATGACTGCAACCACAATCAGGTATTCCATGGCCCACCTCCAGAATTGTCCTGCCTCGGGGGCCGCCAACCTTTGGCGGAGGTCTTAGCCTACAAGGCCGAAGACTGGCTGCGTTTCCGCCGGCCCCCTGAGAGCAGGATGGTTGGGAATCGAACCCTCCGTGTTTGGGCACATCTGTGCTTGCGCACGGCGCCAGAAGGGAGGGCTACGCGCGGAACCACGCCGGCGATGCCGCCATGGCCGCTTCCTTCTCCCGAAACCAGTATATCGCAAGTCCTGCCGGACGCGTATCGCTTTCTGCCCGCGGCGGGGGACGGGCACCACCCTGCCCACCCACCGGGCCCCGCACCTAATGCACTGGGGTATGCGCACTTCGGTTGCGCGCCGGGGACGGAGGTGGTAGGGTGGCGGGGTGTGATGATCAGACGGATCGGGCGGATCGAACGGATCAGTGGGATCCAATGGGGTTGGGGTGCGGGCCGGGCGCGGCAACGCGCGATTCAGCGAAAGGGGAGTAGATATGGCGCATCCGGCGTCTGCGGATTATGTCCGCGTGTTGGCCCGTTGGGCGGATTTTGCCCTAGCGAACACGTTTTCGTTACCGGACACGGACGGCCTCCTGGGATTCGGCCGCGGCTCGACGAATCACTGGGTGATGCAAACCTGGGCGAACGCCTGCGCCGCTCTGGCGGTGCTGGGGACGGAGGCCGCGCCGCCTGGCGACGGCGCGGAGTTGCGCGAGACGGCGCTGGGCCTGTTGCGGGGGCTCCTGGCCACGCACAAGAGCGGGGACTGCACGTGCACGGACGGCATGCGGTGGGGGCACACGTGGATCAGCAGCCTGGCGCTCGAACGGGCGATGCACGGCGTGGACGCCCTGGAGCCGTATCTCGATGAGGCGGATCGGGCCGCGTTGCGGCGGGTGATGGTCTCGGAGAGCGATTACCTCCTCGGGTGCGGCCCGATCGTGGCCGGCATCGACGTGCGCTACAACAAGCCCGAGTCCAACATCTGGAATGGATGCATGCTGCACCGGACGGCGTTGTACTACCCCGACGATGCGCGGTGTGGCGAGTGGCGGGAGCGGGGGACACGGTATCTCGCGAACGGGCTGTCGCGGCCGGAGGACGAAACGGCGGAGACGCCGTTGTCGGGCCGGGCCCTGCGCGAATGGCACCACGGGCCGAACTTCACGGCCCGGGGCTCGCTCGATCACCACGGCTACCTCAACGTGGGCTACATGGTGATCTGCTTCTCGAATCTGGCCATGCTCCATTTCTCGTGCCGGCTCCGGGGCCTCGATCCGCCGGAGGCGCTCGGCCTCCATGTCGTCGATCAGTGGCGCACGCTGAAGCGGTTCGTGTTTCCCGACGGCCGGCTGCTGCGCATCGGGGGCGACACGCGCGTGCGCTACTGCTACTGCCAGGACTACGCCATCCCGATGTGGATTCTGATGCAGGACGAGTACGGCGACGCCGACGCCGCCGCGCAGGAGCAAGGCTGGCTCGGCATCGTCGAGCACGAGATGACGGCCCACGGCGACCGCACCTTCCTCGGGCCGCGTCTCGCCGGGCTCAAGCGGCGCGCGCCGCAATACTACCTGCGCCTTGAGGGTGATCGCGCGACGACGCTCGCAATGGGCGCGTTCTGGCGGCGCGGGCTGGAGAACGGGGCCATCCCCGCGCGGGGCGATACGCCCGGGTTGTCCTGTCCCGCCACCGGCGACTGGGACGAGCGGTTTCATGGCGCGTGTCTTGTGCGCAGCGACACCCGGGCCGCGTCGTCCGTGTGGCGCGCAGGCGAGGGCCCGGTGACGTTGTGCGTGCCGCCGCACCGGAGCGATCTGGCCGAGTGGCAGTACAACCTGGCCGGGGCCATCCTGACGGCGGGCGAGTTCCTCGGGCCGGAGGATTCGTGGTGGGATTACCACGCCTTTCCCGGCGGATACCTCTCCTTCGGGGCGTGGTCGGCGCGGGCGCTCGATCTGGTGGGGGAGAATGAAGACCCCATGCTGTACGCCCGGTTCCAGAACGTGTACGCGGCGCTGCCCGACGGCCGCACGCTGATCGGGCTCCAGCACGCGGTACTGACGCAAGGGGAGTACATCCGGAGCGTGCGCGGCATGCGCCTGCTCATCCCCAACGACGTGTTCAACGACGGGGTGCGCGAATACCGGGCGGACGGCCGCGTCTGGCAGACGGGGTGCTGCCCCGCGCAGGCGGAATCCGTGGCAACCGGCTCGAAGGCGCTGACGGTGGACGGCGCGTTGACGGCCTTCGGCATCTACGGCGGCGAGGGCCTGACGATCTATCGCCCTGGAGGCCGTGAGATCGTGGTGCGCCATCACTACAAAGGCTACGGCAATGTCTGGAACCTGCCGAGTCTGTACGCCGACGAGATCTGTACGGTGTTCGAGCAGCCTGAGGCGTACCGCCCGGCGGGCGACACGCTGATCGACACGGGCTTCGGCGTGGCCTGTGCCGACGCGCCGCCGCCGGCGTTCAGCGCGGTGTCCTGCGACGAGCCACACTGCCGGGCCGTCCGGATCACCGGCTACGACGGCGTATCGTACGTGCTGGCGGCGAATCTCGGGCCGGCATGCTGCCCCGTGCCGGCGCCGGGCTCTCGCGGCGTGGTGCTGGCGGGCGCGGCCGGGCCGCTCGGGCCGGGCAGGGCGGTGCTCGTGCAGGAGTGAGAGCGGGCGGCGGGCGAACGGAGTCAACTCGTTTACAGGCAAGGACATGACGGGGTGCTGAACGGCCCCGGCGCACAACATAGAGGGCCTTTGAGCGGCCCGGGGCCCTAGAGTCTGGTAGAATGGTAATGCTGTGCGGGTGGCGGGGGCTCGTAGCGGTAGATGTGGCACGGGGTCCGGGAGTCGTTGTGAATGAGTAGTACGCACTTGCTCCGGGCCTCAGCCGCGGTGGTGGCGAGTCTATTGGCTCTTGCCGTATTCGCGAGCGATTCGCCTGCTGCGGATGAGGCGCCTCCGCATGGCACGCAACCTCCCTTCCGACTCACCGACGTCGAGCAGGCCTGGCTCGACGAGCATCCCGTCATCCGGGCGGCGTGTACGCCGGACTGGCCCCCCTTCGAGTTCGTCGATTCGGACGGCGTCTACAAGGGGATCTGTGCAGACTTCCTTGAGCGGTTGAGCCGGCGGGTGGGCTTCGAGGTCGATGTCGTGCTCGAGGACTGGCCGACGCTGTACAGCATGCTGAAGGCCGGCGAACTGGATGTGTGTTCGAGCATGGGCATCACGCCCGAACGGCAGCGAGTCTTCCTTTTCACGAAGGCGTTCCTGGACTTCCCCCATGCCATCTATGTGCGGGCGAGCGAGCGTTCCATCTCCAGCCTCGAGGATCTCGACGGGAAAACCGTCGCGATCGAAGAAGGCTACTACACGCATGAATTCCTCGCGGCTAAGCATCCCGAGATTCGGTTGCTGCCCGTCGGCAGTGCATTGCAGGCCCTGCTCAAGGTGGCGAGCGGCGAGGCCGACGCGTACCTCGGCAATGTCGCGGTGGCGTCGTACCTGCTCGATCAGAACGTGATCATGGGTATCCGGCCGGTGTGGTGCACGGAAGTGGAGTCGCTCCGCCTCGCCATCAGCGTGCGCAAAGACTACGCCCCGCTCGTGGACATCCTGAACCGTGCAATCGACGAACTGACGGCTGTGGAGAAGCGGGCGATCGTCGCGCACTACGCGGTGGTTCCTCACTGGGCGGACTTATCCGAGGCGGAACTGGCGTGGATTCAGGCGCACCCCGACATCCGGCTGGGGGTGGATCCCGAGTTCGCGCCGTTCGAGTTCGTGGACGACGATGGCGTGTATCAGGGGATGGCCTCGGAGTATGTCCAACTGCTCAACCAGCGGCTTGGACTCAACATGCAGGTGGTGCATCAGACGTCGTGGGTGGAGGCCGTCGAACTGGCGTCGGCGCACGAACTCGACGTGTTGCCCTGTGTGGCGCTCACGGAGGCGCGGCGGGGCCGGTTCCTGTTCTCGGAGCCGTACCTGTCGTTCTATCGCGTGATCGTGACGCGGGAGGACGGGCCGTTGGTCACCGGGCTCGGGGGTGTCTCGGGGCTGCGTGTTGCGGTGCAGAAGAACACGTCCCACCACGGTTATGTGCTGGCACATCTGGACGCGCCGCCCCTGCTTTTCGACACCGCCCAGCGGACGCTCGCGGCGGTGTCCCGGGGAGAGGCCGATGTGGCCGTGGGCAACGTGGCCACGGTGAGTTATTGGATCCGCAAGCAGGGGATGGCCAACCTGCGGATCTCCGCTCCGGTGGATGAAGGGGTCGATCACCTGCGTTTCGCAGTGCGCACGGACTGGCCGGAACTCGTGCCGATCCTCAACAAGGGGTTGGCGAGCGTGACGGAGGAGGAGGCGCACGCCATCCGCTCGAAGTGGGTGGGCGTGTCCGTGACGCCCGGGCTGGATCCGGTGCGCGTGCTGCGGCTCGTGGGCACGGTGGTGGCGGTGGCGGCGGTGTTCCTCGGGTTGCTGGCGCTCCACAACCGGCGGCTTCGCAAGGAAATCCGCGTGCGGCGGCGCACCCAGGAAGCCCTGCGGCGCAGCGAGGCCGACTACCGCACGCTCGTGGAGAGCGCCAACAGCGTGATCCTGCGCATGACGCCCGACGGGGACGTGCTGTTCGTCAACGCGTTCGCCCAGCGGCTCTTCGGCTACACGGCCGATGAGATGGTGGGCCGGAACGTCGTCGGCACCATCGTTCCCGAGGAGGACACGCATGGCCGTGATTTGCGCGAACTGATGGCCGAACTCACCAGCCGGCCCGAGGCGTTCGAAGCGAATGAGAACGAGAACGTGACGAAGTCGGGCGAGCGGGTTTGGGTGGCGTGGACGAACCGGCCCCTCTACGACGCCGTAGGGAACCTGAAAGAGATCCTGTGTGTGGGCGCGGACATGACGGCCCGGAAGCAGGCCGAAGAGGTATTGTCGCGCTACGAGTTCATCGTGAACACCGTCGGTGACATGATGAGTGTCATGAACGCGGAAGGGCGCTACGAGGCGCTCAACACGGCGTGGTGCACGGCCACGGGCATCAGCCGGGAGGCCGCGCTGGACAAGAAGGTCTCGGAGGTGTGGACGCGGGAGGTCGCGGAGGAGCGGATCCTGCCGGGCTTGCGCGCCTGCCTGAAGGGGGAGATCGTCACCTACGAATCCGTGATCGAACTGCCGGCCCGGGGACAACGGCACTGCGAAGTGACGATGTATCCGTATGCCGGGCCGTCGGGCGTGGTGAGCCACGTGGTGGTGGTGACGCATGATGTGACGGACTGGCGGACGGCCCAGGCCGCGCTGGACGAGGCCAGGCAGGCTGCCGAGGCGGCCAACCGGGCGAAGAGCGCGTTCCTGGCGAACATGTCGCATGAGATCCGCACGCCGATGAACGCCATCCTCGGCTACACGCAGTTGCTTCTGCGGCATACCGGCCTCCTGCCGGATCAGAAGCACGCCATCGAGGCCATCAGCCGGAGCGGCGACCACCTGCTCGCACTGATCAACGATGTGCTCGAGATGTCGAAGATTGAGGCGGGCCGGGCCGAACTGCATCCGGCGAGTTTCGATCTCCGGGGGCTCCTGATGGACATCGAGATGATGTTCCGCGTCAGGACGAATGCCAAGAACCTCGGACTGTCGATGGAGGTGGCGGACTCCGTGCCGGGGGTGATCCGGGCCGATGAGAGCCGTGTTCGCGCGATTCTCATCAACCTGCTCGGGAATGCCGTGAAGTTCACCGAGCAGGGCCACGTGAGCGTGCGCGTGGAACCGGCGGAACCGGCGGAACCGGATGGAGCCCTGGACGGGCTGGGCCTCGTGCTGGCGATGGAGGTGGCGGACACGGGATGCGGCATCTGCCCGGAGGATCTTGAGGCGATCTTCGACAGTTTCGAGCAGTCCGGGCCGGTGGCGCGGCAGCGGGGCGGCACGGGCCTGGGCCTGTCGATCAGCCGGAGCTTCGCGCGCATGATGGGTGGGGACATCACGGTTGAGAGCGAGCCGGAGGTGGGGAGCCGGTTCCGATTCACGATGGTTGTTGAGCCGGGTGACGCTGCGGAGGTGGCGCCGCGTATTCCCGAGCGCCGCGTGAAGTGCGTACGCCCCGGGCAGGGCGAGATCCGGATACTGGTGGTGGACGATCGGCCCGCGAACCGGGACATGTTGTGCCGGCTGCTGGAGAAGGTGGGATTCGTGACGCGCGAGGCGGAGAACGGCGCCGTAGGCCTGGACATGCTGGCAGAGTGGCGGCCTCAAGTGGCGTTGATCGACTTGGTAATGCCGGTGATGAGCGGCTGGGAGACGATTCGGCGGATGCGCGAGATGCCGGAGGGGCAGGCTGTCGCGCTTGTCGCGGTGACGGCGAGCGCGCTTGATGAGGAACGGG
>JAFGTL010000688.1 GCA_016934125.1 Candidatus Hydrogenedentota bacterium | reverse complement strand
GGGGGGGGGGGGGTTGGGGGGGGGCGAGCGTTGCGCTGGGCCTGACGTTCGGGCTGGTGGAACTCATCAAGTGGGTGCGTTCGTCGTTCTGGACGCCGCTGGAGTTGGGCTATGCCGGGGTGTTCGCGCTCGGCGTGATTCTGTACGTGCTGGCGGTGTTCGCCGTAGCGGGCGGGCTGCGATCTATAGTCCGCCGCGTGTTCGCGCGCAAGCGGGTGCCGGCGCCGGTGTACGCGGCAGTGGCCGGGGCGATCCTGTGGGCCGTGCTGGCGGTGTTCCGCGATGATGTCCCGTCGGTGATGGACGGGCTGGTGGCGGTGGCGCTCGTCGCGTGGGTGGCCTGGACGGCGTTCGCGCCGCGCGTTCTCCGCGTGCCGGTGCGGGCGTTGTACGCCGTGTGGGCAGTGGCGGTGTGTGCGGGCGGGGTGGCGGCGGTGTGCGCGAGCCATGGGGCGTTCCTGGTGCCCGCGCGGCGCCATGATGTGGCGACGGTGGCGGGGCTGTTGTGGGCGGGCGTGGCCGGGGTGTTGCTCGTGGCGGCGTGGCTGGCTACGCGGAAGTGGAAACGGGGCCGCGCGCTCCGGATTGCGCTGGCCGCGGCCCTTCTGGTTGCGCCCGCGGTTCAGGGGCCGCTCCGGGCGCGCGTCGACGGCGCGGCGCGCGAACCTGCCGGGCCGAACATCCTGTTTGTCACGTGTGACGCGTTGCGGGCGCAGTCGTGTTCGCCCTATGGCGGGCCGGCGTCGATGCCCGCCCTGGAATCGGTGGCCGCCGGCGGCGTGCTGTTCGCGCGGGGCTATTCGTTGTGCCCGTGGACGACGCCGTCCATGTTCAGCCTGTTCGCGTCGACGTATCCGCCGTCGCTGACGCCGGGTAACTCGCGCGAGCAGTGGCGGGATGAGATGGCTTCGTACACCTTCGCGCCGGGCGTGACTACGCTGGCCGAGGTGCTCGCGGGCAAGGGGTATGCTACGGCCGCGTTCGTAGGCAATCCGCTCCTCAGCGATCCGAACGGGATCCTGCGCGGATTCCAGTACAGCGCGTCCTTCGATCCGCACATTCCGCTGCACGCGGGCCCGCTCGACGTTATCCCCTATCTGAAGAACGCCCTGCTCGCGGTGGCGCCGGGCCTCGTGCCGTGGCGGCCCGTGGACAGTTCGCGGATTCTCACGCGCTACGCCCTCGATTTCCTCGATAAGCACCGCGGACAGAGCGTGTTTCTCTGGATTCATTACATGGATCCTCACGAACCCTACGATCCGCCCGCCGCCTACCGTGACATGGAGGGGGCGTGGCCGCTGTTCTGCCCGGCGGCGCCCTACTGGAACACGCCGCAACAGGATGACGCGGGCGACATCGCCGTGGACGAGGCGGACAGGCCTTTTGTGCAGCACTTGTACGAGGGCGAGGTGCGGTATGTGGACGCGTGCTTCGGCGAGGTGCTGGCCCGGCTCGATGCGCTCGAGGTGGCGGGCCGCACGTACGTGTGCTTCACGGCCGATCACGGCGAGGAGCTCTGGGAACACGGCCGGTTCGGCCACGGGCAGTCGCTGTACGATGAACTCGTGCACGTGCCGCTCGTGTTCGGCGGGCCGGGGCTGGCCGCGCGGCGGATCGATGCGCCCGTGTCGGGCGTCGACGTGATGCCTACGCTGGCCGAACTGGCCGGGGTGGAGGCGCCGGAGGAGTGGCGGGGGGTGAGCCTCGCGCCGGTGTTGCGCGACGCGGCGGCGGCGCCGGCGGGCCGGCCGTGTTTCGCCCAGGCCACAAACCGCTATTCGTGGCCGGAGGTTTACCGGGTGGCCGTCGAGCCGGATCGCAAGCTGATCCACGGGATGCTGGCGGACTCGGCGGAGTTGTACGACATCGCGCGCGATCCCGAAGAGCGGAGGAACCTGGCGGGCGGCGAGGGGGCGGAAGCGGAGCGCCTGCGGGGCATGCTGGAGGCGTGGGCGGAGAGCTTCGACGCGTTCCTCGATGTCGCCGATGTGGATGAGGATCGCCGGCAGGAGTTGCTCGAACAGCTCGAGTCCATGGGATATGTGCGATAGGGGCGCGCCGTCAGGTGCGGCACTCCCCGGTCGCCGGGTAGCGGATTGTGGCGCGCTCGAAGTTCTTAACGGTGCGTGAGTTTCGCTCGGCCACCCACTCACCGCGCTGGTGACTTTCATGGAGGCACGGGTGGTGCGGCCGAGCTTGCCTTGCGCGCCACGTTGCGAGATCTTAACCGGCGATTCGGGGCACTGTGATTTCTTGCAGGGCGCTCCCCGGCTCGTGATAGACTGCGTGGACGGTGAGCGGGGCTCGGAGGATCTCCTCGTTGTCGAGTCCGGCGAGATGACTGTGGCTTCGCATGACGCACGCGTGATGACTGCGCGGGCGCTGTGGCGGCAGGGGAATCGAGGGGGGCACAGAGATCCATGCAAGACGCTGCGAACGTATGGCCCCAAGGGGGACTGTTTGCCTTCTCGGGCATCGACGGCGACACCTGCCACGCGGAGCCCTTCGTCGCCTCGGGCACGCCCGACGCTGTCGGCTGGGACTTCTGGCTCTCGCCGCGCCTTGTGGTGCGCGCGTGCCTCGACGGCTCTCCGGTTGCGGCCTGCCAGTCGCCCGATGACTTCTGGCTCTCGGATTGCTGGCGGGGGGCCGTGCGCACCGATGGGCAATCGGGCGTCGTGCAGGGCGCGTTCGTCGATCGCGCTTCGTTCACGGTGTCGCTCGAGTTCGAGGAGGGGGCCGGGACGCCCGGACTCGTGGTTGAGCCGGGGGGACGCGCGTGCGGCGACGCGACGGTATGCGAGGGCGAGCGATGGTGGGCGGCCGTGTGTGCGTCGGCGCCGGGGCCGGTGCGGCGGTTCGGCGTGGCGGTGTCGTATGCGAACGAGGAGGAGGCCCTCGCGCGCGCCGAGGCGGCGCGTGACGCGGATCTCGCCGGGGTGCTCGGCGATCGGCTGGCCTTCCACGAATCCATCGAGCCGCCCGACTCGGTGTGGGGGGAGAACCGGCGCGCGTATCACAAGGCGGCGAGCATCATGAAGGTGAACGTCGAGAGCGCCCAACTCGACATTCCCTGCCGGTGGACGACGCCCGATCGCATGCCCCACCGGCACATGTGGCTGTGGGATTCGGCGTTTCATTCGCTCGGGCTCCAGCATCTCCGGCAGGATCTCGCCGAGGACGCGATCCTCGCGGTGTTGGCCAAGCAGTGCGATGACGGGCGGGTGCGGCTGGCGGCGCGGCCCGGCCCGGCGGAGCGCGATGAGACGGAGAGCCAGCCGCCGCTGCTGGCGTGGGCGGTCTCGTGCCTGTTCGACTACGCGGGCAACGGGGACTTTGTCGAGCGGGTGTATCCCGGGCTCGTCCGGTATGTGGAGTGGTTCGAGGCGAACCGGAAGCGCGAGAACGGGCTGTACGGCTGGTTCATCCGGGCGCAGGCCGATCCGGTGCGCGGCGCGCGGGGGGGCGAGTCTGGCATGGATAACAGCCCGCGGTTCGACGGCGTCGAGTCGATGACGGCGGTGGATCTGTCGAGCTACCTGGCCGGCGAATACGTTGCGCTCGAGAAGCTGGCGCGCGCCCTCGAGCGGCCCGAGGAGGCGCGGGCATGGCGGGATCGCCGGCTGGGGATCGCCGGGCTGGTAAACGAGCTGCTGTGGGATGACGAGGATCGGTTCTACTACGATCTGGACGGGGAGGATCGGTTCATTCCGATCAAGACGGTGGCCGGCCTGACGCCGCTGCACGGGCGGATCGCGGATCGCGATCAGGCCGAGGGACTCCGCCTGCACATCACGCAGAACCACGAGTTCTGGACGGCGTTCCCCGTGGCCACGGTATCGCGCGACGAGGAGGAATTCTCGAAGGACATGTGGCGCGGGCCCGCCTGGGCCAATCTGAACGTGCTGCTGTATCATGCCCTGGCCGCGTACGGGTTCCGGGAAGAGGCCCACGGCCTCGCGCACAAGGTCATTGCGGAGATCGCGCGGTGGTACGTGCGGACTGGATGCCTGTATGAGTACTACGACAGCCTGGGCCAGGATGCGCCCGCCGATCTCCCCCGCAAAGGCGCGCCGGGCCCGGCGGGCGGGGTTGGATTCGGCGTGATCGCCGACTACAACTGGACGGCGGCGGCGTACATCCACCTCGCCCATCAGGTGTAGCCACAATCCGGACGTAAGGAACGCGGCAGGATGCCGCGTTTCCGTGCAACGCAGAAGCGGCATCTTGCCGTTTTCCCTGCGTCTGCCGTCCATCAAGAAGCCCACGATGTATGGAGCGAAACGGCAAAGTGGCGGAAAGGCCCGCCGCGGCGGGCCAATTGGGACTTCGTCTCCCACGTGAAGAGCGTTACGTGCGGATTGTGGTGTAGCAGCGTGAATTGAATTCCCCCGGTGCCTTCCCTACAATGCGCCCCGTTTTCACGGCGTCGATATACGTGCGGGGAACTCATGAGCGAGATGTGGCTGGCCGTCGAGGGCGGCGGAACCAAGACGCGCGTCCTCTTGGCGGACACGGAATGCGCCATTGTGGCGCGGGCCGTCGGCGGGCCGGCGAGCCCGATGTACATCAAACAAGGGGAGTACCTGCGCAAGGTGCTCCCGATGCTGAAGCGGATCAAGCGGCTTGCGGACAAGGCCGGGGGGCAGGTGTCCACGGCCGGATTCGGCGGGCCCATGGCGACGGGCATCGTGATGAACGCCGTGCGAAGCGTGTTCGGCGAGGTGCACGTTGTCCATGCGGGTGAAATGGAGATCGCCCTCGCGGTGAACGGCCTCCGGCACGGCGTGGCCCTGATTGCCGGGACGGGGGCCACCTGTGCGGGGATCACGCCGGACGGCAAGCGGGCGTCCTGCGGCGGGTTCGGGGCGCAGTTCGGCGATGAAGGCTGCGGCTACTGGATCGGGCGCGAGGCGGTGGCGGCGGCGCGGCGGGCGAATGAAGGCCGGGGCCCGCAGTCGTCGCTGGGCGCGCGGTTGTGCGAGTTCTATGCCATCGGGACGTTGACGCACATTCTGCGGTTCTGCGACAAGAGCGGGCACGTGCCGGTGCCGAAGGTGGCGGCGTGCGTGCCGTGCGTGTTCGAGGCGGCGCGGGACGGCGATGTGGTGGCGAAGTCGATCTGCCGGGCGGCGGGGCGGGCGCTCGGGCGGCTGCTTGTGGCGGTGGTTGAGCGGCTGGGCCACGAAGAGCCGGTGCCCGTGGCGATGACGGGCGGCGTATTCAATGGCGGCCCGTTGATTTTGAAGTCGTTTCATCGGATCCTGCGCGAGAGCGGGTTCGCGTACACGGTGTTTCCGCCCGTGCCCGAACCGACCGTCGGGATCTTCAAGTATATCGAGCGGGAACGGGAAAAGGAGATGAACGGTGTATCTTGAGGCCTTCTTTGAAGCGGTTGATTCGGTGTTTGCAACGATCCGGAATACGCAACGGGGCACCATCGAGGTAGCGGCCGGCGTGATTGCCGAGAGCTTGGCGAACCACGGGGCTTTGCTGGTGATGGACACGGGCCACATGTTGAAGCACGAGGCCTTCAACCGGGCCGGCGGCCTCATGGCGATCGCGCCGTTTTCGTACGGGCTTTCGGTGGAGTGTCCGATCAACCAGCGCACCGTCGAGCGGTCGGCCGAGGAAGAGGCGGAACTCGAATCGCGCACGGTGGCGCTCGCGCTGGACAAGAGCAAGATGAAGCGCGGGGACGTGCTGATCATCAACTCGAACTCGGGCCGGACGAGCAACGTGGTCGAGGTCGCGCTGCAGTGCAAAGAACGGGGCATCACGACGATCGCCCTGTGCTCGGCGGCCCAGATGAACGGATGCAGTGTGGCGCACATCAGCGGGAAGAAGCTCTTCGATGCGGCCGACATCTGCATCGACAACTGCGGGCCGTTCGGCGATGCGTCCATCGAGGTGAAGGACAACGAGAAGATGTGTCCGCTCAGCGGGCTCGCGGCCACGTATGTGCTCTGGGCCATTCAGGCGGAGGCCGTCGGGCTGCTGCAGGCGCGCGGCGTCAACCCGACGATCTTCCGCAGCGTGCACGTGAGCGGGCCCGAGTACATCGAGAAACAGCGGGAAGCCTTCCTGAAACAAGGTGTATAGCGCGACATTCGAGTGCGCGGCAGAGGGCGTAGAGCATGACGGAACCGAGGGATTTCACTGTCCACATGGTTGGACACGGCCATATCGATCCGACGTGGCTGTGGCGATGGACAGAAGGATACGAGGAAGTGCGCGCGACGTTTCGCAGCGCGCTCGAGCGGATGAATGAGACGCCGGAATTCAAGTTCTCGGCGAGCAGCGCGTGTTTCTACGCGTGGGTGAAGGCCTGCGATCCGGCCATGTTCGAGGAGATCCGGGCGCGCGTCAAGGAGGGCCGGTGGGACATCGTCGGCGGCTGGTGGGTTGAGCCGGACTGCAATATCCCGGGCGGGGAAGCTTTCGTGCGGCACGGGCTGTACTCGCAGCGTTTCTTCCAGAAGGAGTTCGGCGTGCGCGCGACGGTGGGTTTCAATCCGGACACCTTCGGGCATGCCGGCACGCTCCCGCAGATCCTGAAGAAGCTGGGCCTCTCGCGCTACGTCTACATGCGCCCGTCGCCCGTCGTGGAAAT
>JAFGTL010000687.1 GCA_016934125.1 Candidatus Hydrogenedentota bacterium | reverse complement strand
CTTCACCGCGCGCAATCCCGGCGCGGGCTGGTTCGAGGTTTGCGGGCCGCACTGCTCGGTGACGCCGAACGCGCGCCACGGCTGTATGATCCCCATTACCTCCGCCCAGTGCGACGCGATTGAGGCCGCCTACCCGAACACCGCAACGCCGGCCGGGAAACCCGCCCGGTAACGCCGGCGGTCACTTGTACGCGGGCAGGTAGTCGCCGTGCGCCTCGATGAGATCGTCGCACAACGACACGATCTCGTCGATGGTGAGTTCGCCGGCCGTGTGCGGATCGAGCAGGGCGGCTTGGTAAATGGCGTCCTTCTTGCCCGTCAACGCCGCCTCGATGGTGAGCAACTGCGGATTCACGTTCGTGCGCGTGAGCGCGGCGCATTGCGGCGGGAGATCGCCCACGTACGTCGGCGTGACGCCGTTCCAGTCGGCCACGCACATCACCTCGACGCAGGCCCCCGCCGGCAGGTTGGTGATCAGCCCCGTGTTCAGCACGTTCCCGCCGAACGTGCACGGCGTGCCCGTTTCGACGGCGTCGAAGATGTAGGACGCGTATTCGCCGGTTCGTTCGTGATCGAGCGGCTCGTCGCCGCCGAGCACTTCGGCCAGCCCTTCCCATCCCTGGATCTGCATCTCGCAGCGACGGGGATACTCGTCCAGCGGAATCCGGAATCGCTCGATCAGTTCGGGCGCCTTGGCCTTGATGAACCACGGCGTGTACTCGGCCGTGTGCTCGCTGGATTCGGTGACGTAGTAGCCGAACCACTTCATCAGCTCGAACCGCACCGCGTCGCGCGAGAAGAACTCCGGCAACTGGGCCCGCCGCTTGATCTCCGGATAGAGATCCTCGCCGTGCCGCGAGATCTCGAGCAACCAGCCCTGGTGGTTGATCCCGGCGATCCTCCACTGGAGGCCGTCCTCGGGCAGGCCCAACTCGTAGCACAGGTGTGAGGCGCAGCCCTGCACGCTGTGGCACAGGCCCACGCACTGCACGCTCGTGGCCTTCAGAATGGCCCCGGTGAGGATGGCCATCGGATTCGCATAGTTGATCATGAGGGCGTTGGGGGCCACCTCCTCGATGATGTGGCAGTAATCGAGCATGACGGGGATGGTGCGGAGGCCCCGGAAGATCCCGCCGATCCCGAGCGTATCGGCGATCGTCTGGCGAAGCCCGTATTTCTTGGGCACCTCAAAGTCGATCACCGTGCACGGCTCGTAGCCGCCCACCTGGATGGCGTTGACGATGTAATCGCATCCGCTGAGCGCCTTGCGTGCGTCCTCGGCCAGGAACGCCTCGTAGGTGGAGTTGCCGCCCATGGTGCGGTTGATGTTGTTCATCATCTTCTCGGACACCCGCAGTCGATCCGCATCGATGTCCACGAGGGTGACGTGCGCGTCCCGAAGGCTGTCCACATGGAGGCAATCCCCCAGGACGTTTTTCGCAAACACCGTGCTGCCAGCGCCGAGAAAACAGATTTTCGCCATGATGATACTCCTGAACCGCGCAGGGGCCTCGCGGAATTGAGGGATAACCGTAAGATGACGAGGGGATGATACGCTCCCGGCCCCGGCCGGTTCAAGGGGGGGCTCGACGCCGGTTTGCGCGGTGGGGGCGGGGGGTGTCACGGCCCGGCGGGTGGTTTGTGACGTTCCCTCCCGATGTGCTAGCCTTACCGCCCCAAGGCCCGGACTGCGGAAGGGGACTCTTGTGAACGGGAGCACGGCATGAGCACCAAACGAGTCAAGAACTACGTCAACGGGGAGTGGATCGACCCCGAGAACTCGGGCTACATCGACGTCGAGAATCCGAGCACGGGCGAAGTTCTCGCCCAGACGCCCTTGTCGACACCGGCCGCGGTGAACCGCGCCATCGACGCGGCCGCTGCCGCGTTCGAGACCTGGCGCCATGTGCCCGTGGCGCGCCGTGTCCAACCCCTCTACGACCTCGCCCGCCTCCTCCGCGACAACGAGGAACGGATCGCGCGTACTCTGACGGAGGAGATGGGCAAGAGCCTGCCGGACGCCCGCGCCGAGATGAAGCGCGTGTTCGAGAACTGCGAGGTGGCCTGCGGCATGCCCGTGCTCCAGCAGGGCGACAAGCTCGTGGGCAGTTCCTACGATATCGACGGCGAAGTGCTCAAGCTGCCCTTGGGCGTATTCACCATGATCGCCCCGTTCAACTTCCCCGCCATGGTGCCGTTCTGGTTCCTGCCCTACGCCATCGCCACCGGCAACACCTTCATCATCAAAGCCTCCAAGCAGGTGCCTCTCACCATGCAGGTGATCACCGAGTACATCGATCAGGTGGGCCTGCCCCCGGGCGTGTTCGGCCTCGTCAACGGCGATCGTGTCGTCGCCGACACGTTCATGGCCCATCCCAAAGTCAAGGGCGTGTCCCTCGTCGGCTCGACGCCCGTATGCCGGCAGGTGGCCGAGAAATGCGCCCAGGCCAACAAGCGCTTTCAGGCCATGGGCGGTGCGAAGAACCACCTCGTCGCCATGCCCGACGCCAAGATCGACGACGTCATCCGCAATATGGTGACCTCCTGCTACGGGTGCGCCGGCCAGCGGTGCATGGCGTCCTCGGCCATTGTCGCCGTGGGCGACGCCACCTACGAGACGATCTGCCGCCGGTTCGTCGAGGAGTCCAGGAAGGTGATCACGGCCAATCCCCTCGATCCGGCCGTGGCCGGCGAGTCCATGGTGATGGGCCCCGTGATCTCGGCCAAGGCCAAGGCCTTCATCCTCGACATGATCGAAACCGGAATCAACGAAGGCGCAACCCTCGCCCTCGACGGGCGCGGCCTCGCGGTGCCCGGCTGCGAGAAGGGCCATTTCATCGGCCCCACCGTGTTCACCGACGTCAAACCCGGCATGCAGATCCACCAGACGGAGATCTTCGGCCCCGTCGTCGTGATCCTCAAAGCGGACACGCTCGACGAGGCGATCCGAATCATCAACGATCACCAGTACGGCAACGGCGCCTCGATCTACACCCAGAACGGATACTACGCCCGGAAGTTCAAGCTCGAGGCCGAAGCCGGCATGATCGGCGTCAACATCGGCATTCCCGCGCCCGTGGCCTATCTGCCCTTCGGCGGCATGAAGGCGTCCCAGTTCGCCGACATCAAGGCCCAGGGCAAGGCCATCATCGAGTTCTACACCGAAGACAAGATCGTCACCGAGCGCTACTGGCCCGAGGAAGGCTGACCGCCGGGGGCTTCCACACCGAAGGAGTGCGCGCATGTCCGGGCCGCTGACCGCGGAACAGCACCGATGGCGTTACCGCATCTTCGCCGTCACCTGGGTGGGCTACGCGGGATTCTACTTGTGCCGGAAGAACTTCAGCGTGTGTATGCCCATGCTGACGCATGACTTGGGCTACTCGAAGACGGATTTCGCCCACATCATCGCCCTCTACAGCCTGATGTACGCCCTCGGCCAGTTCTACAACGGCATCCTCAACGATCGGTTCGGCCCACGCCTCATCGTCACCATCGGCCACGTCATCGCCTTGGCCTGCAGCGTGGTTATGGGGTTCGGCCACGTCTATGCCGTGTTCTTCGTGTTCTATGTGCTCAACGGCGTGGGCCAGTCCACCGGGTGGTCGGGCACCGTCAAGAACATGGCCACCTGGTTCCGCCACAGAGAGCGCGGCGTCGTCATGGGCTACTGGTGCACCTGCTACGTGCTGGGCGGCCTCGCGGCCACCAACTTCGCCACCTGGGCCGCCACGAACGAGTTGCTCTTCCCGCAACTCGGCTGGCGCCGCGGGTTCTGGGCCCCCGCCATCGCCCTCGCCGTCGTCTCCGCCCTGTACGTTGTCTTCACGCGGAACAAACCCTCCGATGCCGGGCTGCCCGACTTCCCCGAAGACGACGACGCGCCGGTGTCTTACGGTGCGCCCGTCCCCGTGCGCGAGGAGGTGCCCTTCTGGGACGTGTTCAAAGAAGTCTACTCGAAACCCGTCATCTGGCTCACGGGCGGCACCTACTTCCTCGTCAAAGCCACCCGCTACGCCTTCATCTTCTGGCTGCCCCTCTACCTGTCGCAGGCGTTGGCCTACTCGGATGCCAAGTCGGGATACATGTCGAGCGTCTACGAATTCGTGGGCTTCTTCGGCGTGATCCTCGCCGGCTACCTCTCCGACAAGGTGTGGAACTCGCGCCGCTTCCCGATTACGTCCATCATGCTGTTCGGGCTGGCCGCCGCCTGCTTCATCCATCCCCACCTGGCCGGCTTGGGCACTGTCGGCTGCGCCGTGGGTATCGGCCTCATCGGCATGATGACCTTCGGCCCCGACGCCATCATGTCCGGCCCCGCCGCCCAGGACATGGGCAGCCAGCGCGGGGCGGCGATGGCCGCGGGCATCATCAACGGCCTGGGCTCGTTCGGCCAGATCATCTCGCCCTACATCGTGGCCCTCATCGCCGACAGCAAGTACGGCTGGAACGGCGTCTTCTACCTGTTCGTGGTATTTGCCATTGTCAGCGGGGGCCTCATGGCCACGCTGTGGAACTACGGTGGACACCAGCCCGCCGCTTCGGCGCGGTAGGTGTCCGCCTGCGTCGGATGTGCCTGCATTTGAAAGGAGCGAGTCGTGCATCGTACCCCCACCTACAGAGATAAGCCGCTGTTTACCCCCGGGCCGCTCACCACGAGCCGCACCGTGAAACAGGCCCTGTTGCGCGACCTTGGCTCGCGCGACCACGAGTTCATCGCCGTCGTCCGCGAGATCCGCGAGCGGCTCGTCGCCCTTGGTGGCGCGCAGGTCGGTACGTACGAGGCTGTGCCCCTCCAGGGCAGCGGCACCTTCGCCATCGAGGCCGTGCTCACCTCGACGGTGCCCCGGGACGGGAAGATGCTGATCATCATCAACGGCGCGTACGGCCGGCGCATGCGCACGATCTGCGACGTGGGCGGCATCGCCTGCACCGCCATCGAGTTCCCCGAGGACTGCGCCACGGACGTGGCCGCCGTCCAACAGGCCTTGGCCGAAGACGACGCCATCACGAACGTCGCCGTCGTCCATTGCGAAACCACCACCGGCATCATCAACCCCATCGCCGACATCGGCGCCGTGGTTCGGCGGGCGGGCCGGACATACTTCGTCGATGCGATGAGTTCGTTCGGCGCGGTGCCCGTCGACCTCGCGGCATGCGGCATCGACTACCTCGTGTCGTCCGCGAACAAGTGCATCGAGGGCGTGCCGGGATTCGCTTTCGTGTTGGCCCGGCGCGACGCCCTCCTCGCCACGGAGGGATACGCCCGCACCCTCAGCCTCGATCTCCTCGCCCAGTGGCGCGGCCTCGAGAAGAACGGCCAGTTCCGCTTCACCCCGCCGACGCACACGCTCCTCGCCTTCCGCCAGGCCCTCGAGGAACTCGAAGCCGAAGGCGGCGTCGAGGGCCGTGCCCGGCGGTACCGCGCCAACTATGAAACGCTCGTCGCCGGTATGCGCGCCATGGGCTTCACCGAGTACTTGCCTCCGGAGCGCCAAGGCTACATCATCACCTCGTTCCGGTATCCGGAGGATCCCAAGTTCTCCTTCGACGAGTTCTACAACCGCCTGAACGACCGCGGCTACGTGATCTATCCCGGCAAGGTGAGCGATGCCGATTGCTTCCGGATCGGCAATATCGGCAGGATCTTCGAAGCGGACGTGCGCGATCTGCTCGGCGCCATCCGCGATACCATGGACGCGATGGGCTTCAAGCCGTGAATCGCACGAACACGGGGAGGACTGGCCATGTTTGACACCATCAACAGCTTCCTGTACGACTGGAAAGAAGAATCGGGGCGTACCGCCAAGATCTTCGACGCCCTGTCGGACGCATCCCTCGCGCAGCGCGTCGCGGAGGGCCATTGGAGCCTCGGACAGATTGCCTGGCACCTCGTCACCGCCATCCCCGAGATGATGGGGCATACGGGCCTCACCGTGGACGGGCCCGGCCCGGACGCCCCTGTGCCGGCCGCCGCAGCCGAGATCGCGGCCGCCTACAAGGCCGTCGCGGCGGCCCTGGCCGATCGCGTCGAGGCCGAGTGGACGGACGATACCTTGAAGGTGGTCGACGAGATGTACGGGCTCTCGTGGCCGCGGGGCGTCACGTTGCGCGTGCTCCTGCGCCATGAGATCCACCACCGCGCGCAGATGACGGTGCTGATGCGGCAGGCCGGGCTCACCGTGCCCGGCATCTACGGGCCGGCCAAAGAGGACTGGGCGAAAATGGGCAAGGAGCCGCCCGAACACTGATTGCAGCCGGGCGCTATGCCCGTTCGATACGGCAACTACCATCAGGAGGAGTGAAACGATGGACTTTGTGTTTGAACGACGATACCGGGGCCCGCTGAAGGGCGTCATTCTCGACTGGGCGGGCACGACGATGGATTACGGCTGCTACGCGCCCGCCGTGGTCTTCATCGAGATCTACAAGCGATTCGGCGTCGAGATCACCATGGAACAGGCCCGCGAACCCATGGGCGCCCACAAGCGGGATCATATCCAGCAGATCGCCCAGATCGAGGCGGTGCGGAACAAGTGGACGGAAGTGCACGGCGCGCCGCCCGGCGAGCAAGACATCGACAACATGTTCGAGCAGTTCGTGCCGCGCCAGTTGGAAGTCCTCGCCCAGTACGCCGATCTGATTCCCGGCTGCCTCGAAGCCCTGGCCACCTTCCGCGAACGCGGACTCAAAATCGGATCCACCACCGGCTACCTCCCCGACATGATGACGCTCCTTCTCAAGGAAGCCGCCAACCGGGGTTACGAGCCCGACTCCACCGTCTGCGCCGGCGACGTGCCCGCCGGGCGGCCCCAGCCCTGGATGTGCCTGCGCAACGCCGAGAACCTCGCCATCTATCCCATGGAAGCCATCGTCAAAGTAGGGGATACCCTGCCGGACATCTTCGAGGGACTGAATGCGGGCATGTGGACGGTGGCCCTCGCCATGACGGGCAACGAACTGGGCCTCAACGAGGCCGAGTTGAACGCCCTCGATCCCGAGGTGCGCCGGCTCAAGCGGGAGCGCGCCTACTCGCGTATGGCCATGGCCGGCGCCCACTACGTCGTAGACGGCATCTGGGACGTGCCGCCCATCATCGACGACATCAACGCCCGCCTCAGGCGTGGCGAACGCCCCTGACAGAGCCGCTCCCGCGGGGCCTGCGTCATAAAAGTGGGTTTTAGGCGGCGCGTTGTTCCCAGAACTCCTCGGCGCGGTTGGATAAGGAGG
>JAFGTL010000686.1 GCA_016934125.1 Candidatus Hydrogenedentota bacterium | reverse complement strand
TCGATGAAGTAGTCTTTCAGCTTCTTCGAGCCGGACAGGCCGAGGGGGGTGAAGCGATCGCCCGGTTGACGCCGGCGCACAACGAGGCCCGTGCCGAGGGCGTCGAGATCGAACACCTGCCGCCCGGGCGAGCAATAGGCCGCGAGGGGGCCGCCGGGGGGCGCATCGAGAATGCGCGTGCGAAACGTCCGGCCGAAGGCGGCCGTTTCGCCCGGCACGGCCAACGGCACGGGATCCTCGTCGGGGGCGGCGTCTTCGGGCCCGATCTCGGCGGTGTCGCGGGTGTTGCGCAGGATCACGCCGCCGCCGAGATCGAAGGCCTGCCCCGTTTGGCCGTGCTGGATGAAGCCGGCCGCGTCGATGAGGCGCTCGGCCGGGCATTCGACGCCGTGCCGGCGGGCGAGGGCCTGGACGGCGCGGCGCTGGAGGGCGGGATGGCCGAGGCGAAACGGGGCGCGGGCGATGGCGCCGCCGGGCACGAGGCACTCGGCCAGGAACGCGGCCGCGGCCTCGCGGAGGAAATCGCCTTCGACGCGCTGACTCTCGGCGAGCCGGGTGAGGGCATCGCATACCTGGGGGTTGTAGTGGGCGGCGAGTTCGGGGATCAGTTCGTGGCGGATCCGGTTGCGGAGGTGGCGCGTGTCGGCGTTGGTTCGATCCGTCCGGTAGGCGAGGGCGCCCTCGTCGAGAAAGGCGAGCACCTCCTCGCGCCCGATGGCCAACAGGGGCCGCACGATGCGCACCCCGTCCTCCTCGCGCACGGCCGGGATACCCGCCAGCCCTTGCGGGCCCGTGCCGCGGAGCAGGCGCATGAGCACCGTTTCGGCCTGATCGCCCGCGTGGTGTCCCGTGGCCAGGGCCTCGCACCCGCGCTCGCGGGTGATGCGGATCAGCCAGGCGTAGCGCACCGTGCGCGCGTAGTCCTCGAAGGATAACGCGGACGCGGCCGCCTCGGCCTCGACGGGCCGGGTTTCCCGGTGGCAGGGCACCGCCAGGCCCTCGGCGAGGGCGGCCACGGCCTCGGCGTCGGCCATGCTCTCGCCGGCCCGCGTCTGGTGATCGAAATGGGCCACCTCGACGGCATAGCCGAGGCGGCGCAGCACGTGGAGCAGGCACACCGAATCGGGGCCGCCCGACACCGCCGCCATGACGCGCGCGCCCGGCGCGAGCATGTGGTAGCGGGCGATGGTGGCCCGAACCCGCTCGATCAACTCATGTTCCGCCTCAGGCACCGAAAGATCTCCACTGTCGCCCGGCATGGTAGCACAACGCCCCCGCGCCGCGCGTTGAACTGGGGGCAGCCAAGGCGTCGGGCGCGATTCGGCGGTGCGGCCCGCCTTGGGCCTCCCAGGTTGAAGCGGGTTTCTGTTGCATTTGAGCACATTCTGTGCTAGATTCATCATATGGTATTTGGGGCAACAGGGCGCGGGGCCCGGGGCGGGCCCCATCCACAGCGCGGCCGGAGTGTCGCCGCCTTTCAGAGAACCCCTGCCTGTTCACTCCACGCTCCCCGTGTTGGGGCGCGGTTTCCTGACCGCGCCCTCCTGCGCGCGTCGTATTCCGGATCCCGAATCGCGCTTCACACGGCCCGGCGTGCGCCCGGCGCCCTGAACCATCGGCTTCTTCACGCGTATAGACTCTATGGTGTCGCGCGGCGTGGAAGGATCCGGCAATGGCAACGACAACGGCGGGCGGGATGCGGGCATTGGCGTTCGGCGCCGCGGTAGTGTGTTTGATGCTCTGGGACGGCTATTGCGCGGCCGAGGACGGGGCTCGCCCGGATATTCTCAACATGAAGATCGAGCGCCCCATCGTGAAATCCCCGCCGCCCAAGCCGAAGGTGGAGATCGCGGGCGATACGATCACCATCGATCGTGGCGGCCTTGCTGTGGCCTACCACGGAGCACGCATCGTGGAGCGGGCAGATGGCGCCCTCCAGATCGTGGCGGAGAGCATGACGGAGGGGCCTCTGGGCGAGACGGTTAAGGTGAACGGCCCGATCCCCGTGTGGGGGCCGCGCGTGGGCAGTTCGGGTGTGTGGTGGGATCTGCTGCTTCAACACGGGATTCCGGTTTGCTACGAGTGGTCGGCCGTGGACAGCCAGGGCAAGAAGCTGCGCGCCCCCAGGATGGAGAGCTTCCGTGCAGAGGCGGGTGAGTCGGCGGACGCGGTGTTGCGTGCACTGATGGCCCACTGCGAAGGGCTCGATTTGTACGTGGCATCGGGCGTGCCATGGCTGAGGCCATCCAGCACGTCATACACTACCGTGAGCGCCCTGGACGTTACCGTGTCTGTCCACGCGTCCGAAGTGTCGGCCTGGGAGGGGATCAAGGCGGTTGTTCAGGCCGTGAATGCCGTATCGGACATGGAATTGTCTCTAGGGTTCGCCTTCGTCGACGCAATCACCCGTCCCCCTGCCGCGTTCACCGAGGAGAAGTGTGTGTCCCTGGCTGTGGAGAACGTGACAGCGCGGGACGCCCTGAGCGCCGTCCTGAGCCAGTCGCCTGTAGCGACGGCCTTCCGTTACTACAACTATGGTTTCAAGGAGTCGGAGCATGGAGTTGGGGGTAGCGGACGTCCCGCTATCGGGCACATCGATCTGTACGTATTTGAGTACGGGGACAAGTTGACGAAACGCCAGGATCTCACGCCTGAGGAGGCCAACTGGTGGTTGCATGAGCTTGGCGAGACGAGGCCATCTGTAGTCAGGGGCGGCGACTGAGTCGAGGCGGCAGAGAGGAGCATGAGTGCAATGGAATATGAAAAGCCACGAATCGAGAGTTTCGATGAGGACGAGTTCATCCGCGACGAGGCCACGG
>JAFGTL010000059.1 GCA_016934125.1 Candidatus Hydrogenedentota bacterium | reverse complement strand
GGGGGGGGGGGGGGGGAGGGCGCCGGCCACAGGGGCGGCCACGGATGCGGGGTTTGGGGGGGCCGGGGGGGGGGGGGGCGAAAAGGGCCGGAGCCCGCGGCATCTAAGGGCTCCGGCTGGATGGTGCAGTTCCCCCGATGGGTTCTACAGGTATGAGGTGAGCGAACTGAGCGCGGAATTCTGCGATTCCAGCGAGGCGAGGGTGATTTCCATGTTCGCGTACTGCGTCCGGAGTCGCTCCTCTTTCATGGAAACGCGCTCTTCGAGCCGCTCGATCTGCTCGTTGTAGTCCTCGATGCGCTGGTCGATAGTGCCGTTGTCGCGCGACCGCTGGCTCAGGAAGCCGGTGTAACTCGTTGTCTCCTCGAGATAATCCTCGATGATCTGGGCGATCCCGGTGCCGTCTTCATTCCAGAACAGGGCCTCGACGTTGCCCCGGTTCTCTTGAAGGGCTTCCCGGAGGGCCTCTTCGTCGAGTTCATACTCGGCCATGACCTCGGGATCGAAGCTGCTTCCGGTGCTGATGCCCACGTCAAGCAGTGAGGTGAAGTCGCCGGAAAGCCCGTTGACGGCGCTGAAGATCGTCGTAGTGAGCATGGTTTGGATCATCCGGATGGAGCCGTCGTTCTGCGTCACGCCGTCCTCGCCCGTCATGTCGCGGATGGCGGACATCGAGGCGTTGAATTCGTCCAGGAACTCCTGGATCGCCTCGACAATGGCATCGTCGTCGCTCGACACCGTCAGCGTGCTTTCGCCCGTGCTGAGCAACTCGATGGTAACGCCGCCAATGGCGTCCGAGATCTCGTTCGTGCTCCGGGTAAGCGTCTCGCCCTCGTTGATCGTGAACATGGCGTCCTTGCCCGCCGTCTGCACGGCATCGTCCAGATTGACGACCTCGAGGAAGTTGCTCGTATCGGACGCAGAGCCGAACCGGATCGTCCGGCTGCCCGAATCGTCTGCCACGATCCGGATGGTGTCGCTCGACGTGTCGTAGCTCGCGGTGACGCCGGCGTCGGAGTCGTTGATCCGCGCGATGACGTCCGCAAGCGTGTCGGTGGTGGGATCGACGGTGATGGACACGCCGTTGACGCTGAACGAGCCGCCCGTGACCGCGCCGACGCCGCCATCGGCGAAGTCCACGACGGACAGCAGGTCGGACGCGTTCACGGAACCGAGATTGCGCGTGCTTTCGACACGTGTGGTGTTGTCCCCGGTGCCGGCCTGCATGGCGTCGGTGACCGCGATGGCATCGAGGAAGTTGCTCTCGCCATCGTCGTCGGCTTCGCCGAAGTTGATGCGGCTGGTATCGCCGGCCGTAGAGTTGGCAAACACCACGGTGTCAGTCGAGGAGTCATAGGTCGCCGTCACGCCGGCATCGCTGCTGTTGATCTCGGCGAGGATGTCGTTGAGACTGTCGGTGTCCGGATCGATGGTGAACTCGACCCCGTTGATGGTGAACGTCCCGGCGGTCACATCCGTCAGAATGCCGCTCTCGCTGAGTGCAGCGTCGGGATCGATGGCGGCGCCGAGCTTGCTGCTGCTGCCGGCCACGGTGGCCGTGGCGAGTTGCTCGACGTCGATCCGATAGGTTCCGCTCGTGGGCGTCTCACCGATGATGTCGGCAGTGAGCACGCTCTCGTCGCTTGAGGTGGTTCCGAAGGAATCGAACAGCGACTCGAATTCCTGGATAGTGCCGAGAAG
Organism: Candidatus Hydrogenedentota bacterium; assembly: GCA_016934125.1. Classification (GTDB taxonomy): domain Bacteria; phylum Hydrogenedentota; class Hydrogenedentia; order Hydrogenedentales; family SLHB01; genus JAFGTL01. The sequence goes on along the minus strand of JAFGTL010000059.1, from coordinate 5,693 downwards.
GGTGCTCAACTGCGTCAGAAGCGCGCTGATCCCCTCCTTTTCCTGTTCCAGCTCGGAGATCTTCTCTTCGTACCGATCGATGGGCTGACGCTCGATCTGCATCAGCATTTCGATCATCGTCTCGGTATCGATACCGCTGATCAGTCCCCCGGTAGAGATGGTTCCACTCATGAGGCACCTCCCTTCTTCCTTGAAACGCGGTGCATGTTCCATCCATGAGACACAAGTCCGACCCCCTGCATCCCAGCCCGCGCGGCCGGATCCAGGCGCAGTCGTTCAATGTCGTTAGTGGGCACGGGAGACGACGCGGTTACGCCAGGAATCCGCCGACGAGACAACGGAAACCACCGATTCGCCGTAACCCATTACGGCTAAAAAGGATAGAAAGGGCATCGGCGCGAACGCAAAGATAGCGAACGCTGCATCCAAGGCGGATTTGGCCCATTACGACGGCGCGGGGCGCCCGGTATCAGCGCGGGGCGTCTGGCGGCTCGGGAAGGCCGCCTGGCTCCCGGGGGCCACCGAGCCCACGAGGGCCGCCGTCACCGGGGGGACCACCATCACCCGGAGGGCCGGGGGGGAAGTCGGGCGGGCCCCCGCCGAAACCCGGGGGGCCTCCGAAGGGCGGAGGGCCGCCCTTCGGATCGTGGAAGAAACGCTGCCGCATTTCGTTGGTCTCTGCTTCCCACGTCGCGAGCTGCTCAGGGGTAAGGACCGCGTCAACCTCGCTCTTCATCTGGGTGAATTCGGCCAGCACTCGGGGCCTGATCTCCTCGCGGATCTCGTCCAGCGCGGCCTCGTGCTCGCTCATGATGGCGTCGATGCGCTCGGCCTGTTCGTCCGTCAGCCCCAGCGTGCTGCGCATACGCGACTGGATGTGCTCACGCATCCGATCGGGCTTGTGCATCCGCTCAACCAGGCGATCCCAGAGGAAGAAGTTCATGACGCTCGCGCCGATCGCCATGCCACAAACGAGAATCACCGTGCCCAGGAGCACGTCGCGCATGCCCCCTCTGCGGTGCCGGGGGAGCGAGAGATGCGGCGCTTCGCGGGGCTCACTCATCGCTCGCCTATCCTAAAGCGCCATGCTGGGCACCACCTGAAACAGGTTCCCCAGCATGTCGGAAAGGGTGTACAGCGCCGAGAAGCTCAACGCGCTCAGGCCCGTCGCGGTCGCAAGAGACCCCATCGCGAACACGGCCAGCGAACGCCTCCGGGGCGCGGCCTGCTGCTGAATGCGCATCAACACGCGATTCACCACGTCCACCTCGGGCGCCGACTCGAGCCGGGCGCGCGCGGCGACGCGTTCGAGTTCGTTCAGGCCATCATGCATTCCCGTTTCTCCCGCTCGTATACCCTCCATCTTCCAGGAGGGCCCTGAGCTTGCGCCGGGCTCGGTGGGCCCGGACTTTCACGAGCGTGCGGCTCCATCCGGTTCGCTCGGCGATATCCTGCGTATCGCAATCATCAAAGTAATAGAGCGTCAACACCAACCGATCCTTCGGCGGCAGTTGTTCCAACAGATGATACAGGTGTTCTGCGGCCTCCGACGGCGCGGGCGAATCCGAAAGCGGCCGGAGCGTATCCCCGTGCGCCGCCAACGCGGCCTTCCGGCGGCGGTCGCGGGCCTGTTCGTTCCAGTATCGATAGCCGACGCGGGTGGCGATCCGGCGAACCCAATGCAGGAAGGGTGCGCGTCCTTCGAAGCCGGATAGGCTGAAGTAGACTTCCACGAACACCTCCTGCACGAGTTCGTCGAGCGCTTGCGGATTCCGCGTGAACCGGCGCATCTGCGCCGTCACACACGGTGCGTAACGCTCGATCAGCCGGGCGTACGCCCGCTCGTCGCCCTCGAGGCTAGCCTGGATACAGAGGCTATCTGTTTCCGCGCCAGGACGTTCCAAACCGCACCTGCCCTACCGTAAAACCGGGTGAGGGCCGGCCGTGCGTCCCGCGCGGCCATTCTCCTTGCCAATTCGGCAGGCCTCGTGAGCCTTCGGAACGGGGAATCCCTCCCCGTCCAGCCTCCCAGTTGGGATTATACACCATCACGGGCACCGCACATCCCTTCTCAAGTTTCTGGCCCTTCCCGCGAGCCCGCGGGCGAGCCGTCGCGTATGTCGAGCCCTCCCGGGCCTTCGCTCGTGCCTGTCGGCGGGACTCCGCCAGTGGCCGAGGCATCACGACCGCACCGGGACGTCAACCTCAATGCAATTCAGCACATAGGCTATGAACGTATCCACAGCCTCGTCACGCCACCGGCGATAGGGCTCGATCTGGAACAAGTGATCGGCACCGGGGAGGATCCACACCCGATGAGGGGAACCGGCCGCCTCCAACTCGTCGCGGAAGCGCTCCGCTACGGCAGGCGCGACCACCGCGTCGGCCCCTCCGTGCAGCATCAACACAGGCGGACAGGCTGCGTTCGCGTAACTGCCCGGCGACGCGGCCCACAGGGCCTCCTCGGAAAGCTGCCCGAGGAACCGGACCACCTGCTGCCGGGAGAACTGCGATGACGCCACGTAGGCCGCAAGATCGGCCGGGGCGCCTACGGTGATGACCGCGGCCACGTCGCGGTAAAGATAAGCGTACAGCAGCGCGAGATGGCCGCCGGCCGATTCTCCCAGCAGGACCACCTTATCCCCGTCGACTCCGCGGTGTCCCTTCACCCAGCGCACCGCGGTGGCCACGTCGTCGAGGGCCTTGGGGAATGAGGGCGCGTCCTTGCCGCTCAGCGTGTAGTCAATGGCGAACACGGCATAGCCCTGGGCCGACAGCCTTGTCGCCTCGGGCCACAGCGCGGCACGCTCGCCCCCGTACCAGCCTCCGCCGTGAATCAGGATGACCGCGGGGTGTTTGCACAGGCTCAACGGCAGCCACGCATCGGCAACCTGCACGTCCGCCTCGTCCCCGTATTCCTGCTCGAATGCAATGTGCACCGCGCCGGCCGACTGGGCGCCCGCGTGGGTGAATGCGAGGGCCAAACCGAGGGCACAGATCATCGCGGCGGCTCCTACGCAGATCCGCAATATCCTGCGTTTGGCCCGCAGGGGATGAGGCCGTATTCGAACTTGGCTCTTCACATTCTGCCTCCATCAGATTGCATGTGTCTTCAAAAGGGTAGTGGCCCCGGGCGCCCTGGGAGTTACAGGCCGCGAGGCCCCTTCGGTGGCGGATCGCACTGGAGCGGATCCGCCAGACGCCGCGCTAACCTCTTCATAATAAAAAGGTTGCGGGTGGCCGGACGCCCATCAGCACATCCCGGCGGCCCGCGCGGCCAAGGCACCGCGTGGAGAGAGCGAACCTGCCCGCGCCGGGCCGTGCCTTGGCCGGGCGGGGTGGGCCGGGGGCTCGATGGGCCTGGAACTTCGCCCCCGGATACGGTATAAATGAAGGGGAATCTGCACCCACTGGGAGAATCCGATGAACAGAATCAGCCGGGTTCCGTTCTTTGTGGGGATGGTGCTGTTGACGCTCGTGTCCATGTGGACGACCTACGTCAGCGTGAACGAATCCATCCTGCCCGATCCGAAGGTGAGTATTCCGATCGGCGCCGACAAGGTGTGGGACTGCTCCGTCTTCGCCCTCGGCCTGTCCGTTGCCATCGGACTCATGCTGTTCTCACTCAAACTCGCCATCATCGACGAGCACAAACGGCTGAGCCCGCTCGGCGTCATTGGGCTGAGCATCCTGGCCTTCATCTCGATCTCGTTCAACATGGATGTGCTCTACCGCAAGGCCGACGAAGACTTCTTCATGGACTACTCCAGGACGCGGATGACGAGCGTCTATCATGAGTACCTCGCGTCGACACAGCACCAGCTAAGGGAGCGCAAGCTCGAGCTCCAGAAGGAAGTGGCGGGGCAGGAGGCGGAACTCGAGGCCGAGATCCGCGGACTCCGCGACGATCCGGCCGGTTACGGGCCCGTCGCGCGCCAGGAGGACTACGCCCTCACCAAGATTCAGAAAATCAACGAAGTCGAGTTGACTGCTCTCGAAGAGGCGTACGAGAGCAAGCGGAAGGCGGATCAGTTGCTCGGCTCGGCCGATCCGCAGACGCTGGAGGAGATCCAGCAGTTACAGAATCAGCTTCGCGTGCTCGTGAAGGACTTGGGCGCCGTCACAGGCGTGCCGCTGCCGGCTGCGGTCAAACTCGAGAGTCCGCTGTTCGCCGTGTTCTCGAAGCTGTTCGATTTCCGCACCGTCGGGCTGACGGAGATCTTCTTCCTGATTCTGGCCTTCTTCCTGGATCTCGGCGACATCATCGGATACAGCCTCGTTCCCAATCGCCGGAAACGGCCGGCGCAGGTGGGACACGAAGACTCGCCGCCCGCGCTGAGGGCGGTGCCCGAGTTCGAGGGGCCGGAACTCATCGCCGAGCCCGAGATGGATGTCGACCAGGAGCGCGCCAAGGAACTCTTTTTCTCGAGTCCTGCAGGCGCCGAATCCGACTACGGCGATCAGGCTGAAGTCCAGGCCGCAGAGGGCCAGCGCCGCCGTCCGTTCCGGTTCCGGCGCCGCTGATCGACCCTACCGTTCTCCCCCGCCCGGCTTCTTCGCCGCCGAGCGGAGTTGCAGCCATTCACGCCCCCGCTGGATCGTGCCCCGCACGCCGCGCCGCTGCAGACTGCCCCTCACCTTCGCCGCCATCTCGCCCAGAGTCAGCGGCGCCGCGAGCCGGAGCCGCCGTTCGAGCTGGGCCAGGTGGGCCTGCATGTTCCGGTTCTCCTGGATCTTCGTGATCATGCACTCGGCGCAGTACTTGGGCGGCCTGCCTCCGAGGATCTGCCCGCGCACCTTCTCCAGGTAGGGGCCCAGCCAGACCTCGGCGAGCGGCGTGTGCGCCACGGAATCGGAGTTCGGTTCGTAGTAGGTGCAGCACGGGCCGGCCAGTCCGCTCGGCAGGATCAACAGGTGCAGGAACGGCTCGAAACACATCGTTCTCGACGAGACGCGTTCCTCGGGCCCGGAGAACAGATCCATCGCGGCGAGCGCGCCGCTGTCGCCGAGGGCCGCCAAGTATGTCCGGTAGTTGTGCACCACGCCCTTCTTGTCGGCATAGGCGATGGCCTCGCGCACGAGTGGGCGCAACTCGTTCCGCTGCCCCGTATTCAGTTCGAATGCCTTGTCATGCTCGCCGTACACGATCAAGTCGACGGCCGAGATACATCCAGGCGAGAGGCCAAGCTCCTCGGACAGATCCACCATGCCCTTGAGCTGCCCGTAGTTCCGGTTCGTGATCACGGAGACGATGTTGATAAGCGGCCGCTCGACGCCGCGTTCCCGTTTGAGCCGCTGGAGCCGGCGAATCGTCTCTGTCGCGCGGCGGAAACAGTCCTCGGTGCGGATAGCGTCGTTGATTCCGGCGTTCGGGCCGTCCAGACTGACATTCACCATCCCCCACTGGACGTCGACGAGGGCCTCGAGATCCTCGTCCGTGAACCGCGTGCCGTTGGTTTGGATGAGGCCGTCCATGCCGTGGCCCCGGATTCGGCGGCACAACCCGCGCACCGCTTCATTCCGGAGCATCAGTTCGCCCCCGCCACCCACGATCCACTCGCGGACGCCCAGTTCCGCCCCCTCCTCCACGATCTCGAGAAGCCGGGCGTCTGAGAGTTCCTCGTCGGGCTTGAGCGGCTCGCCGTACTCCCGCTTCCAACAGATGCTGCACTGGAGGTTGCAGCGGTACGTCG
>JAFGTL010000685.1 GCA_016934125.1 Candidatus Hydrogenedentota bacterium | reverse complement strand
CCGCCGTGCTCGTCCTCGGGATAGGGGGAGGCCGGCGCCGCGGCATCAGCCAGCACAAGCCCGGACTGCGGCGCAGAGCCTGGCGCGAAGCAATGGATGGCGCCGGTGTCCGTGCTGACATAGAGGCGCCCGCCACTCACCGCGAGGCCATAGGCGGTGCCCGGCACGCCGCCTGCCCACACGCGGCTGCCGTCCGTGGCGCGGTAGGCGGCCACTTCCCCCACGCCGCCGATCAGCAGCGTATCGCCCGCGAGGATGAATTCGTAGGGCACCGAGCACGGAACCGTCCATGTCCAGCAGTTGTCCCGTTCCTCAGCCAAGGCGGCCAAGCGCGCCTTCTGTTCCGGTGTTCTCTCCTCCGTTTTGATGCGCCCAATTGACTCGATCTGCCGGCTCAGATCCAGATAGTGCGCGCGATCCAGGGCGGAAAGCCCGCGCTGTGATGCGATGTATGTCGTGGGCCCGTGGGCGAGGAGCCCGAAGGCCGGCACAGAGACGATACGTTCCCGCGTGTCCGGATCGGCCAAGTGAAGCTGGCCCCGCTCGCCGGGCCCGTGCACGAGCATGTCGTCGAGCACGAGCGCAAACCGGCCGCCGAGTCCTTCGACGCCGCCGAGTGGCTGGCCGTGGTCGCGACTGAAGATGGACGGGGCTGTCCGGCCGGTAGGGAGGAACAGCCGCGCGGGCGAGACGAGGAGGTGCCCTTGGGGGGAGCAGTTGATGCGTTCTGTCCACTGCTCCCGCCCCGTTTTCGCGTCCAGGGCGCACAGGTATACGCCCTCATAGGGGAAGAGGCCCGCGCTGAAATACGCGATGCCGTCGTCGACGGCTACCCCGGATCGGACGGGCCAGAGGGACATCATGCGGCCGTTTCCCGGCAGCAGGCGGACTCGGGGTTCTCCCGAATCGCCTCTCGGGCCGGCCCGGTATTGCCAGTTCAGGCGTCCGTTCTTCGCATCGAGGCAGTAGACGCATCCGTCGTCGGAGCCGGCATACACGCGGCCGCCGGCCACGGTGGGCGCGAGGCGCACCGGGCCACCCGTTGTAAACGCCCATCGCATCCGCCCTGTCGCCGCGTCCAGGCAGTACACCGTGTCATCCGAGGAGGAGCCGTAGAAGAGGAGGCCGGCCGCCACCGCCACCTGGAAGGCGCGATCATAGACGCAGGACGGGCTCAAGTCGCCGTATCGGTTGGTGACGTCCTGGGTGGCGGGCGCGGGCCACGCGGGGGTCGGGGGGTGCATGGGGAGGTGCACCCAGGCCTCGTGGAGCGGGAAGGCGAGGCGTTCGGTCGTGACGCCGCTGCGGCGGCAGTCGCCCCGGTAGGTGGGCCAGTCGCGCGGGCCCGGCACGGTGCCGGCTGCCGACGCGCCGGCCGCGATCGCCAGGGCCAGCACACTCCCGATCAGCCGGCAGTGGATGCCGGCAGGGGCTTCTCGCCGTCTGACTCTCAACCTCATTCGTGTCCTTTCCGCTCGGGGCCGCAGGCCCCGCGCCCGAAAGAGAAAGCGCCCCCGAAGGCCGGAGGCGCTGTGGATTCGCGATATGGGCTTGTGCTAGCGCTTCGAGAACTGGAACCGCTTGCGAGCGCCAGGCTGGCCGTACTTCTTCCGTTCCACCTCGCGGGCGTCCCGGGTAAGCAGCCCCGCCTTACGCAGCGCCGGCTTCGCGTTCTCGTCCATCTTCGCCAGTGCCCGCGCAATGCCGAGACGGAGCGCGCCCGCCTGTCCGGACAGGCCGCCGCCGTCGCAGCGGGCCCGGACGTCATACTTGTCCACGTTGCCCGTGACCTCGAAAGGCTGCCGTGCCAGCATGACGAGCACTTCGCGCGCGAGATACTCGTCCACGGGACGGCCATTCACGACCAACAGGCCCGTTCCGGGCTTCATGCGAACGCGCGCCCGCGCCACTTTCCGCCGGCCGATGGTTACGACTTCTTGCGATACTTCCGCCACGAGCTTATCCTTTCGTTGCCGTTGCTAGTCCAGTGAATACGCTTCAGGGCACTGCGCCGTGTGCGGGTGATCGGGCCCCGCGTAGACGCGGACATGACGGGCCAGCGCACGGCCCAGCCGGTTATGGGGCAGCATGCCTTTGATCGCAAGCGTCATGGCCCGGGTGGGGTGCTTGGCAAGCATGGCCTCATACGTCGTCTCCGACAGCCCGCCCGGGTAACCCGAATGCCGGTAGTACATCTTCTGCTCGGCCTTCCGGCCCGTGAGACGCGCCTTGTCGGCATTCACGATGATCACGTTATCGCCCGTATCGAGATAGGGCGTGTACTCGGCCTTGTGCTTGCCTCGCAGCAGCTTGGCGGCTTCCGTCGCTACGCGCCCGAGCACCTTGCCCTCTGCGTCGATCACGTACCACTTCTTCTGGATGTCGCCCTCTTTCGGGACATACGTTTTCACGCTCAGTCTCCTCCAGGATCCTTCCCGTCCTCGGACACACCTGTCGTGTCCGCCGCGAAACGCGAAGCAGGAGGATATCAAACGCCGATCCCAATGTCAAGAAACGCACGGCCGAAGAGAAACCCACGGGGCGCCGGCGAATGGCGCGCACGCGGAACCGGCCGCCCGTGCGCCGCCTCACCCGGGACGCGGTGCGGCCACCGCGCCCTTCACGGCGCCGGTCGCGTCGCGGAACGCTGCGGGTGTCGCCGCCTCGATGGGGAAGAAGAAGGCCAGTGCGCCGGGCCCCTCGTATCGGGCGCCGGGTTCGAGCGTGACGCCGCAAGGTTCCGAGAGGTCGGAGTGGTATCCGCCGCCCTCATCCGTCCAGTAGTGGCACCGGAACGATTTCTCGTCCGCATACCAGCATCCCGCGCCAGCGCCGGCCGCCTCGTCGATCCAGGCTGAGCCCCGCAGATAGTAGTTGGGCACGTCGGCCGTCAACGGTTCGTCGCCCTCCCGGCTCCCCCCGATGGACGGGGCCAGGTAGTGGAAGATGTCCTCCAGCCGCCACGCCGTCGTGTCCGTGTTCTCCACCCACAGGCACTGGCTCGCGAACCAGGCGCCGTCCGCTTTGGGCACCCAGAACCGCCAGGCGCTGCGGAAGCGCCGCGGCTCCCGTCGCTGGGGCGCGGGGGCACCGCCCTCCGCGGCCACCTCTGTCACGGCCGCACCGGGGCCGGTTCGCGCCAGTTCCATGTCCACCACGATCACCGTGTCGTTCTCGCGCACGGCGGTGATGCGCCCCGTGTCCGATGCCACCCAGAGGTGCTGCCCCATATCCTGATGGATGAGGGGATGCCAGTCGCCCAGAGCCATCTCGCCGCGGGTCAGCCGCCACGCTTCGCCGTCAACCGGCCCCTCCAGGTGGAGCGCGCCCGCCGACAGTGTCAACCGCTCAGGTGGCGCACCGGGTGTCGCAGCCGGCAGAACGGACAGCCACTCGGCCAGACGGAAGGCGGGCATCCGGGGCACGCGGCCCGCCCGGTGCAGATCGTACACGCGGGCGTTCAAGGCCGTGGCCGCGGCGGTCAGTTCGGGATAGGGTTGATCCTCGCCGTCGATGAGTCCGTAATTGGAGTCTTCGGGGAACGTATCCGAGATGCCCAGGGCGGGTTCATCGACGAACATGAAGAAATCCGAGCCCACCATGAACGGCAGGCTGAACATCACGGTCTGGAAGTACTCGAAGCAGCGCGTCCGCTGGGCCTGCGTGTCCACCCGCATGCCGGCCCCGTGTTTGCAGGGCAGGCCGCTGTCCAGGGCGGGGAAACTCCACTCCGTAATCATGAGCGGCCGGCCCGCCTCCTTCTGCCACGTCTCAATGGTCTCAATCACCGAGTCCGGCACGCCGAGATCCACGTCCACGCGCGGATACATGTTGAACGTCACCACGTCGCAGTGGCGGCCCGCCACGTCCCAGATGCCGGGGGCCCCGCCCGCGAACCGGTTGCCGAGCACGAGGTGGTTCGGATCGTACCGCCGGATCGCGTCGGCGGCCGTCTTGAAATACCGCTCCGCCACGAGGCGCACCCAGTCCTGTGCGATGGCCCGGGCGCGCTCGGTTCTCGGCGGCGCAGGCTCCTGATGGGCGGCGAGCGCGTCGAAATCGGCCACGCGTACGCCCCAGTGTTTCTCGAACGCCGCCGCATCGCCCAGCGCGTCGTTCAGGAACGCCACCCAGGCCTGTTTCGCGGTGTGATCGGCGGGCTTCTTCCAGGCCTCGTCGAACAGCCCCTCCTCGCGGTGGCTCTTCCCGTACCACTCGAGTTCGTTGTCGATGAAATAGCCCAGGAGCCAGGGATCGTCCGCGTTGTCCGCGCACCGCTTGCGGGCCACGCGATCGCAGTAGCGCGGCCAGAGCGGGCTGAAGACGTTCGGGAACCCCGTCCACGTTGTCCTCGGACACAAATCGTCCATCGGGGAGAACTGCGTGCCGATGCTCAGGAACTCCGTGTGCGCGAACCCCCGATACCGCATGCTGGGCGAGTGCCCCGCCGTCACGGCGTTGAAGCCCCACGCGTGCAGCCGTTCCGCCGTCGCCTCGGCCCAGGCCGTCTCGTCGCCGTACTTCGCCTGCGTCACCTTGCCGTACGGTGCATAGCCCAGCGTCTGACACCAGTGGCCGGTATAGCGGATGTGATCGGTGCCGACCGCATAGAAGGCCGCGCCCGCCGGATCGATGAACCACCAGCGGCCATCGATCTCCTCGACGTGGAAGAAGCCCGTTGCCTTCCCGCGGATGGCCTCGCAGGCGGCCACATCATACGGCGGGATTGTCTTGATCTCGGGTTCCGGGGCGGGCACCGGCTGATCGACACGGCCCCGGAACTCGTCAAAAGCGGCGATGAAACCGCCGCAATCCAGCCCAGGCCGGCCGCAATCCACGGCGGGAGCGTCCAGGGCATACGCGAAGTGGCTCCGTTGTGTCCCATCCATCTCCTGGACGTATCCGTCGATGCGTCCCGGCGTCAGTTCGAGCCGCAGCCGGTAGGGCCGGCCGTACTGCCAGTCGAACCGATCCCCCTCCCGGGCCAGCGGCGTCAGCCGGCTTCCCTCGGCTGTCGTGGCCAGCCACGTCCCGTTCAGGCTCTCCTGGAGTTCCACGAAGTGGCGCCGCCCCTCCGATTCGGGCGCTTCCACCAGCGCCAGGTGCCAGTAATTCCCCGCGTCGCGATGCAGCGCCACGCCCGCCACGGCCCAATCGTTGTTTACCGCCTCCTGCACGCACACCATGGCTTCCGCCACGACCGCCTTGCCGTGGGGGGCCGGTTCGAGCAAGACGAACGTCCGGTGTCTCTCCCCCAACCTGTGCACCAGCGCGCCCGCATCCATCTGCCACGCGATCGAGTCCGTAAACCACACCGGCGCCCCATCCGATCCGTCCGCGTAGTCGAACGAATCCGCGTGCTCGAACGCCCCCGCGCACACCAACACCGCCAACAGACTCGCGATCATCGCTCGTTCTCCTTCTCCGGCCCATACGGCCCGCCCCATTGTAGCCGCTCCCGGCCCGGAGGTCACGGCGGCCATGTCCGCGGAATTTGGAATGCCGGATTCGGCGCGGTACGATCCAGGCCCAATCGTGCTACGTGCTATTCGCAAGAGAGGCGATGATGCTTGATGCAATCCAACGGCAACGGCTGGAGCGGCGGATCGCGGCCGTGATCGCGCTGGCGATCGTGGTGTTGGCGGTGCTGGCATATGCCGCGGGGCGGTTGCGGGCGCGCACGGGCGAGCCGCCCTTGCCGGCGCCCGTGGTGACGGCCGCACCGGAGGCCGGCGAGTGAAAGCGTTCGTCCAGCGGGCGGCCATGTATGCCGTCGTGTTGTTCGCCGCGGCGTGGCCCTGGGATGTGTACGCCTACCTGCCGTGGGCCGGGCTGGACGTGACGGCGTGCCTGGCCCTTTGTCTTGTGGCGCTGTGGCTCGCCGATCTCGTCGTGACACGCCGTCCCCGCCTGCCCTTTGAGCTGGCCTGGCCCATTGCCGTCCTGCTCGTGTACGTGTGGGCCTTGTATGCCGGCGGGCGGTATCCCGCGCCCTTGCTCGCCACGCTCGTCCTGCTCCTGTTCGCGGCCACGCACCGGTTCGCCCGATCCAAGGCGTTGGCCGCCTATTGCCTCCGGGCCACGATGCTCTCATGCGGATGCGTCGCGGCGGTGACGCTCGCCGCCCGATTCGGTGCGGTGGGCCCGACGGCCTATTCGCTGGATACCGGCGCGACGTTCTGCGGGCCCCGGGACGTGGCCGGCGGGGTGGCCGCACTTGCCATCGGACTCGCGCTGGCGCTGCGGGACGCGTTCTCGGCGGAAGGGGGACGGCTCCGGCGCGCGGCGGCCGCTGTGGCCGGCCTCCTTTGTGCCGCGGCGCTCGGATCGGCGCTCGTGCCCGCCGCCGCCCATTTCGTGGCGTGGCGGCCGCCGGATCTCGCGGGTGCCGGGCTACCCGGCCTTGCGGCTTCGCTGGTGGCCACCTGGCTCGTTGCCCGCGTAATGGCCAAACTGATCGTGGCGCGGCGCCTCGCGCCTGCCCCGGTGCTGGCTACCTGTTTCGCGGCCGTAGCAGTTGCCGGAGCGCTCGCGTGCCTCGTTCCCACGCCGCTCCGGCTCCATCACGGACTCCTGCTGGGCCTGGCGGCGGCCGCATCGGCGCGCAAGGAAGTGCCACGGCCCTGGCTTCCCGCACCGGGCTTGCTCCTCATCCCGCTGGCATGCCTGGCGGCGCTCAACCTGTTCCGCGTCTATCCCGACAACCACAGCGACCCCCGCAATTACGACGTGGCGGCCCGCAGCGATCTCGCCGAGGGCCGGTATGCCGTGCTGGCGCGGCGGATGGACTTCTTTGAGGCGCAGGCCCCCGGCGAGCGGCGCACCCATTTGTGGCGTGCGAAGGCCTGGCTCGAACAGGGCGAGTTGGGCCGGGCGGCCACTGAGTTCGTTGCCTCATGCCGCGAGCCCGGCCCGCACGGCCAACTCCTGCCCGGCCCCCGGCCCGATGAAGCCGACGCGTTCGTCACGGCCCTGCGCGACGCCTACTCCTCGCTGCCCGGGCCGCCCGCCCACCTCGGGTTCGAGCGCGCACTCGTGGCCGCCAGCCGGCCCAAGAGCGCCGTGTGGGCGTTGCGCCTCCGCGTCGATGCGATCTCGTTCAATGTGGACGCCCTGGCCATCGCCCGTGTCCCGCCCGGGCCGCTCATCGAGGCCGTTGCGTTCCTGCTCGGCGATCCCGCCGTCACCGAGCATCTGCACGACTGGACGTCGGCGGATCTCCTGGCGGTGCTGCATAGCGCCGGGGCCCGTATCGAGCGCGCCCCCGACGCAGCACCCCGGGACGCGCTGCCCCTTGTCGCGCTCGCCCAGTCCGAGGCCGGCTCGCTCCGCACCTGCGTCATCGCGGGCGCGTCGGCGTGCGAGTTCGCGCGGCCCGCCCGGCTCGTCACGGCGCCCGCGACGCCGGTATGGGCCGGCACACACTGGGAATGCACACAGAATCCGCCGCTATCGTTCCGTCTGCCCGGCGTGGACGGGCCGGTAGCCGCCTTCGAGATGGGCCCGGCCGGCACGCTCCGGGCCGGAGGCGGGGCGGCTGTTGAGGCCGTGCCGGTGTCGGATGCGGTGGCGGTCACGGTGTGGCTGCCTTGATCGGCTTCCCCCGTGAATGGCACAATTCCCTGCCGAGGCCGCGGATGACACGGTTCCCGGAAACAGAAAGCGAGGCACGCGCATGAGTTCTGAGGAAGAACGAGACTATACCCCCGGCACGGACGCAATGAGCCTGCGTCTGCTCAAGACGCGCACGATTCTGCTGTCTGGAACCGTCGATCAGGAGATGGCGGAGCGGGTGATCACCCAGTTGATGCTGCTCGAGGCCGAGTCCCACGAGCCCATCCGGCTCATGATCACCACGCCGGGCGGCGCCATCTATCCCGGCTACGCCATCTACGACATGATCCGCTATGTCGAATCGCCCGTCATCGCCATCGGGGCGGGATACGTGGCCAGCATGGGCGTGCCCATCATCCTTGCGGCCGCCAAAGAGAACCGCCTCGCCTTGCCGAACACCCGCTTCATGCTCCATCAGCCCGCCGGCGGCGCCATCGGCCAACTCCAGGATATCCGGATCCAGGCCCAGGAGATCATCCAGATCCGCGAGCGCATCAACGAACTCATCGCCCAGGAAACCGGCCAATCCGTCGACAAAGTCAAGAAGGACAGCGATCGCGACTTCTGGATGTCGGCCGAGGAGGCGCTCGAGTACGGCATCATCGCCCGGATCGTCGAGAACGCCCGCGACATCGACGCGGGCTGAGCGCGTCCCGGCTATCGTTTCCGGTTCCTGCTCCAGGGGAAGTGCGCGTTGCGCTCCACCCACAGATCGTATTGCCCGAGGGCGCGCAGGTGATCCTCCGCAGGCAGGAAGTCATCCCCGAGCCGCTTCATCCAGCCCTGCAGTTCCGCCTCGAGTTCTGACTGAAGCGGCCGGTACTCGTCGCGATCGATGAGGTTCTCGAACTGATACGGATCGTTCACGTTGTCGTACAGCACCCATCCCGCATCCATGAAGCGGGCATAGGTGTGCGTGCGCGTACGGACGCCCCGCCACTCGCGCCCGCCCCACTGGAGGGCCTGATCCGCGGGCACGTAATCGAAGATGGGCAGCGAGGTATGCGCGGGCGGCCCGCCCACCAGCGCCGAGGACATGTCCACGCCCTCCATCTCCGGGGCCGGTTCGAGTCCCATCAGGCCGAGCACCGTCGGGCCCATGTCGGCCATTCCGATGAGCTGGTTCGATTCGCCCCCCCTGGGCAGGCCGTCCGGCCACCGCATGATGAGGGGGATGTGCACGCTTTCTTCCCAGGGTTGCTGCTTCTTGACGCGGCCGTGCGACCACAGCATGTCGCCGTGATCCGACGTGAAAACGACTAACGTGTTGTCGGCCAGGCCGGCGCGATCCAGAAACGCCACAAGGCGCCCCACCTGATCGTCGAGGGCGGTGATCTGCGCGTAGTAATCGCAGTACTCGCGGGTGTCCGTGTCGCGGCAATTGGCGCGGTAGGCGATCTCGTCGGGCCGATAGGCGGCCCGATACGACTCGGGCACGAGGTGGCACGGGGCGTGCGGCGGGCCCCAGGCCAGGACGAGGAGGAAGGGTTCGTCCCGGTGACGCGTCATGAAGTCGATGGCGAGATCCGTCTGCACCACCGGCTCGTAACCGGGAGCCGTCACCAATTCGTCCGTATCCAGGTAGTACTTGGGCTCGAAGTAGTTGTGATGGCAGTTGTATCCGGCCCAATAGGTGTCGAATCCGGCCCGCCGTTTGCCGGGCGGGGTGAACTTCTCGCGCGGAATGCCGTCGAGGTGCCACTTGCCGATGTAGCCCGTCCGGTAGCCGGCGTCCCGGGCGATCTCCGCCACGAACGGTTGTTCCGTCGGCATGGGCAGATCGTTTACGAGCGTGCCGTTCGACAGCGGGTATTTGCCCGTCATCAGCATGGCGCGGCTCGGTGTACACACCGGGCAGTTGGCCACGGCGTCCGTGAACCGCACGCCTTCCCCGGCCAGGGCGTCGAGTCGCGGCGTCCGCACCACCCCGTTCCCCGAGCAGCCCATGGCCTCCTCGCGCATCTGATCCACGAGAATGAACAGCACGTTCGGCCCGCTTGCAGCCACAATCCCCTCCTTTCGCGCTTTCCAGCGCCTCGTGGGCCAATTGGAGCACGGGCGGCATCGAAACGCAAACGCGGCCCGGAGCCCGGCCCCAAATCCGCCGGTGAGGAACGCGGCAGGATGCCGCGTTTCCGTCCAACGCAGAAGCAGCATCGTGCCGTTTTCCCTGCGTCTGCCGTGCATCAAGAAGCCCACGATGTATGGAGCGAAACGGCGCGGCAGCGGAAAGGCCCGCCGCGGCGAACCAATTGGGACTTCGCCTCCCACGTGGAGAGCGTTACGTGCGGATTGTGGCCCGGCCCGGAACAGTTGAATGCAGCGAACCGCTTGGCATACTCTGATTGGACTTGGCGCAGGCCCATCGCATGCGCAGCGGGAACGATCCACTGGGGAGTGATGAACCATGAAGAAGACGCGCGCAATCTCTCGACGCGGCTTCCTGGCGCGCTCGGCGGCCACCGCGGCCGCTGCGGCGGCCGGGCCGCTGATTCTGCCGAGCGGCGTGTTGGCCGCGCCCGGCCGGCCCGGCGCGAACGATCGTATCGTCACCGGCCACATCGGCGTCGGCGGCATGGGCCGCTACCACCTGGGCCGGATGCGCGATCACGTCGGGGCCATCTGCGACGTGGACGCGGAGCACTGCAGCAAGGCCGCGGAGCAAGTCAAGCTCAACGTCCCCCTCTACGGCGACTACCGCCGCGTGCTCGATCGCAAAGATATCGACGCCGTGTTCATTGCCGCGCCCGATCACTGGCACGGCATCATCGCGGTGCACGCCTGCGAGGCGGGCAAGGATGTCTACGTCGAGAAGCCGGCGAGCAAAACCGTCGAAGAAGGGCGGGCCATGATCAACGCGGCGCGCCGTTACGGGCGCGTCATGCAGGTGGGCTCGCAGGGCCGTTCCCAGCCCGCCAGCTATGCCACCTGCCAGTTCATCCGCAACGGCCAGCTCGGCGAGGTGAAACGCGTGGAGTGCTGGCACGAGGAGAACTGGCCCGGCGGCGATCCCACGAAGTTCTGCGATCCGCCCCCGCACCTGGACTGGGACATGTGGCTCGGGCCGGCGCGCTGGCGCCCGTATACGCCCGAGTACTGCCACTTCAACTTCCGGTGGATGCTCGATTTCGGCGGCGGCTTCATCCGCGATCGCGGCGCCCACGTGCTGAGCGTGGTGTCCTGGTTTCTCGGGCTGGACGGCAAGGGGCCGGTGCGCGTCACGGCCACCGGCGAGCCGCGCCGCGAGAGTCTGTGGGACACGCCCCGCACCATGGATGTCACCTGGGAGTTCGACGATCCTGAACTGACGATCGTCTGGGGCCAGCCCGGCAAACCGGCCGCCGAAGCCACCTTCGGCCAGGTGTACTACGGCTCGAAGGACACCCTCGTGTTCCGCGGCGGGGACGGGGGCTGCGGCACCGAGGACAAGGCGCTCAACTACACGCCGCCGTCCGACGGCCCCTACGTGTACAAGAGCACCGATCATGACATGAACTTCATGGAGTGCGTGAAAACCCGCGAGAAACCCATCATGGACATCGAAGCGGGGCACAGCGTCGCCACCATGTGTATCCTCGCCAACATGTCCTATCGCCTGGGCCGGCCCATTCAGTGGGACGCCAAGGCCGAGCGTTGCGTCGGCGACGAGCAGGCCAACCGCATGTTGAGCAACCCGGGCCGCGGCCCGTGGCACCTGTAGGGGGGAGGCAGCCATGAACCACGTTGCACGATCCATCGGACGCCTGGCCGCCCTGGCCCTTGTCGTCGCGCTTCTGCCGCCGGCCTCGGCCGATTCGGTGAGCGATCTCATCGCCGGCATCTCGAGCGATCAGGCCGACGCCCGCATCGCCGCCATGCAGGCCGCCGGCCCCGTCGGCGCCCCCGCCGTCGTCCCCCTCGGCGAACTCGCCGGCTCCCCCTCCTTCTTCGTGGCCAAAGCCGCCCAAGGCGCCCTGGCCACTATCGCCGCCTATGCCGGGCGGCCCGGCGCGGAGTCCGAGCGGGCCGCCGTCGCCGCGGAACTCACGAAGCTCCTCGATCCGAAGTATCCCGTCGCCACGCGCCGCGAGGTGCTCCACCAGCTCTCGCTGACGGGCGGCGAGCCCGAAGTGGCCGCCGTGGCCGCCCTGCTCGACGATCCCGAATTGCAGGACGATGCCCGGATGGCCCTCGAACGCATTCCGGGTGACGCGTCCGCCGAGGCGCTGGCCAAGGCCATTACCCTGGCGCCCCCCGAGTTCCGGACGCGGCTGTTCGCATCCCTTGCCCACCGGAACGTGCAGGCCGCCGTGCCTGCGTTGATCGCCGAGGCGAGGGGGAATGACGCGGGCGTGGCCTGGGCCGCGCTGGACGCACTGAGCCGGTTGGGCGTGCCGCCGAGCCAGGTGTTCCCGCGCAGCCCGTCTTTCACGCCCGAGCAGGCTCAGGCCTACGCCTTCGGCTTCCTCCGGGCGGCCCATGCCCGGGCCGACGGCGGTGACGTGCAGGGCGCGGAACGGCTGTACGCGTCCGTGGCCTCGTTCCCGGCGAGCAGGTATCAGGCGTGCGCCGCACTCGAGGGGCTTGCACGCACCCGCTCCCAGAAACTCATCGATCACGCCCTTGGCTTCCTCGTCGAGCCGGGCATCCGCCAGGTGGCCGTCGAAACCTTGTCCACGGCCGACATTCCCCAGATCAACGGCCACCTCGCCAAAGCCTACCCGCTCACCGCGCCCGGCAAGCGCGCCCTGATCCTCCGCATCCTCGCCGCCCGGGAGGCCCCTGAACTCGAACAGCTTCTCGGAGAGGCCCAGGCCGATGCCTCGGCCGAGGTTCGGATGACGGCCCTGTTGCTCCAGAACCAGGAGGTGCCCGCCGAAGTTCTCGAAGGGGTGATCGCCAGGGGCATGCCCTGGGCGCGCGAGGAGGCGGCCGGCCTCCTCCTGGCCCTGGCCGGGCAACGTCGAGCCGCCGGCGACGCGGACGGCGCCCGTGTCCTGTTTGAATCCCTCGCCCGGAGCCGGGCGCCCGTCGCCGAGCGGGCTCAGGCGCTCGGGGCCATCGAGGCCATCGCGAGTCCGGCCTCCCTGGCGGCAATGGCGGCCCTGCGGGAGGATCCCAATCTGCCCCCGGAACTGACTGTGCCGGCCGGCCGGGCCGCGGTGGCGGCGTGCGCGGCGCAACCCGACGCCGCAGCGGCCGTTCAGCAGCTCCTTGCCATTGCCGACAGTCCGGCGCCCGAAGAGGTGACTTCGTTCGCCGCCGAGAAACTCAGCGAAAAAGGCGTGAAGACCGAGGCCATGGCGCAGCGCAAGGGGTTTGTCACCGAGTGGCGCGTGCTGGGCGCGTTTCCCAATGCGGGCGGCGCCGCGTTCAACACGTCGTTCTTCGACGAGGCCGCCGATCCGGTGCCGGCCACCGTCGAGGCGGACGGCACGGCCTATGCGTGGAAGCCCGCCTCGGCCGATGGCGTGCCGGCGGTCGTCAACCTGGCCGGACTGCTCTCGCCCAACGAGAACGTGGCCGCATACGCGTATGCGGAGATCACCGTCGAGCGCGCTCAGCCCGCCCTGTTCCTCATCGGCAGCGACGACGGCTGCGAGTTCTGGGTGAACGGGAAGAAACTCCACGCGACAGACGCGCCCCGCGGCCTGCGTGTCGATCAGGATCGCGTCGAGGCGGAACTTGTCGCCGGGCGTAACCGCATCCTCATCAAGGTACTCCAAGGCAGCGTGGACTGGCAGTTCTGCGTCCGCATCACCGATCGTGACGGGAAACCCGTGGATCTCTCAGGACTGAGCGCCCCCGCCGCGCCGCCGAAATGAGGCCCGCCCGCGGGCTGGTTGTCGTCGTTCTGATACTGGCCGGGCCGGCCGCAAGAGCGGCCGCGGCCGCCCCTGCGGCCGGCCCCGTGCCGTTGCCCAACGCCCACGCGCATAACGACTACCGCCATGCCCGGCCCCTCCTCGACGCCCTCGACCACGGGTTCTGCAGCGTCGAGGCGGACATTCATCTCGTCGACGGCCGGCTTCTCGTCGCCCACGATCTCGACGAGACGGCCCCGGAACGGACGCTCGAGGCCCTGTATCTCGATCCCTTGCGCGAGCGGATCGCCCGGAACGGCGGCGCCGTGTATCCGAACGGCCCCCGGTTCGTGCTCCTCATCGATATCAAGTCCGATGCGGCGGCCACCTACGAGGCCCTGCGCGAGGTACTCCGGGAATACGCGGAAATCCTCACCGAATTCCGGCCCGATTCCACGCGAGCCGGCGCGGTCACCGTCATTGTGTCCGGAAACCGCCCCATCGGCCTCATGGCCCGGGAGCCGGTGCGTCTGGCGGGTGTGGACGGCAGACTGGACGATCTCGCGCGCGGCGTGTCGCCGCACCTCATGCCCCTGATCAGCGAGTCCTGGGGCAGCGCCTTCGACTGGCGCGGCCAGGGGCGGATGCCCCGAACGGAACGGCGCCGCCTCCGCGCGCTCGCCCGCCAATGCCATGAACAGGGGAAGATCCTGCGGTTCTGGGCCACGCCGGAGCGAGCCGCCCTCTGGGAACAGCTTCAGGAAGCCGAAGTCGATCTCATCAACGCCGACAACCTCGACAGACTCCAGCAGTTCCTCCTGGAACACGGCGCGCACGCCGGAACGAGGCCGTAGCCACCCGCCCGCGTGCAGATTCGGGCGCAGTGACGCAGCCCACGCAAGCCATCGGACGGGAAGCGTCCAGGACACCTTCTCGGCCTGTGGAACCATCACCTCTGCCCTCTTGGCGAGGGAGGCCTCCTCGGAACCCGGCCATCCGGGTAGTGTTGCTCGGCAAACCACTTGAACCTCTTGAGCCTCGACATCTCTCTCTTTCTGTCGGCGCTGAAGTGAATCTCTGCCAGAACGCCGAGGAGCTCTTGACGGCTGGTATCTGCAAGTCGTCGGAAGCGCTGCCGGAACCGCCTTGCCTCGTGCTTCTCGTAGTGGTTTCGGAACATTATGTAGTGGTCCGGCAGGGCCAGGATTTCCAGGAACTCCTCGCAATCTCGCCCGAACGCCCTCTCGAAGAACGGCGTATTGGGGCTCACGAGGCCTCGAGTGGCGTGCAGTATGCATTGCAGTCCGCGCAATTGTCGCCAGCGCCAGCCCGGAGCTACATGTTGGCGATCAATATCCCGTATTGGTATATACCGCATTGGGAAGCCCGTAACCCGGATGCCAATGTCATCAGATAACTCAAGGTTGACACGCATCCGGTAGTACAGATCTTCCGGCGTGTCGTCGAAGTTGAAGAGCATGTAGTTCGTGAACTCCACGACCCCTCGCTTCGCAAGCGCCTTGACCGCCTTTCGGTAGGGTCTCTCCATAGCCCTTGTGTCGAATGCCAGCCTAACTGGATCTAGAGATAACTGGGTAATCTGGTCGGCGATGGCAGGCGTGATTAGCCTAGCATCGATGCCCTGATTGAAGTCGACCGCACGCTGGCGTCCATTACGCTTGCTTCCGCGCTCGAACCCAGCGTCCATCGCATCAGCAACAGTCCTGCTCAGACTCGCCGATGCGAGGATGTTGTTGTCGAGGATCACGAGGTTCTGCATGGCACCGTAGCGTTTGTCGATCTCGGCAATCTGACGCTTCAGAGGGCGACATTCCTGAAACCTGGGTTCAAGCGTAGGTACGGCACAGAACCTACAGTTCCTAACGCAACCGACTGTAGCTCTGCAGAAATAGGAGTCGACGGGCTTGTACGCGTACGCACTGCCCTTGATCAGGTCGTAGTCGGGCACGCAGTCCGCGACCACCCGACGATGCCGTCCCAGCATGTCTGGCTTGTCAAGCGGGCCCGGCACGACTTGACACTGAACGCGATCGCGTATGTAGTCCGGGCACAGGGATGCCCCTATACCGCCGACATACAGATCCTTGGGTGTCTCCACGGACCCCTGGTAGAAGCGAATGGTCTTGACAGTTCTTGGCAGTTCCCAAGTGAAGAGAGACGACACATAGATCCTGTGCCACGCCAACTCCCGAATCTCGGCCGCAGTGCCCCTGACGAAGGTGACGCAGTCCCCCTTCTTCCTGTGGAAAGTGGAGATTCTCATGAGTCCAAGAGGCGGGAACTTGGAGCGATAGTCGGGTTCCACTAACAGGATATTGCCCAAATCTACAGCTCCGAGACCTCGAAATGGCTGAGGATTGCGTCCTGTGCCTTGTCGAAGTTCTCTTCGTCAAGCACATTGTGTAGGATTCCGAGGACTCTCTTCAGGAGGTTCCTCTGTTTCCTGTCAAGTGATGACCGTAGCTTCTTCAGGGCGAAGCTGTCAGTCCGCTCAAGCGTCTCCCTAACCGCCAGGAGCTCTCTGTGGATAGGTTCGAGGAGCTCCACGTCGGCTTCACTCTGACGCGCCTCAAGAGCCTTTGTCAGCTTCTTCTCCTCCTTATCGACCTTCTCTACGAGTTCTTCCCGCTGCTCCTTTGAGGCGAGCCCGCTCGTGAGCTGGCGCTTCGTCCTGTCAAGAGTGCTCTTGGCCGCGGCGATCACCTTGGCTGTGGGACGGTTTCTGTCCCTAGAAAGCGCCCGTGTCTCTCCTACTCGTTGTTTGAAGAAGGTCCCGAGGTCCGCCTTGAGACTCATCCAGGCGGCGTTATCCTCAAAGCCATCGCGGCGCGCGTTTGGGACGACATCCGGCGACTGGACATGGATCTCTCCGACATACCAGTCATTGAACCGTTTGTTCGACGGAGTGAGAGCATCAACTCCAGTAGCCGCGAACAACTCTCGGGCGGGCTCGCTGGTGCCAATGGCCATGTTGGACCTTCGAAGACGGAATCCCGCAGCCTGCTCATCGAGGATGGCCCCAAGCAACGGGGTCTTGCCATACCAGATCCAGTAGGGTGATGCTGGCCCCGGGTTCTCCGGCCAGAAGATGACGTCTTCGATGTCGAATGGGAATTCCTTGCCCTTATGCCTTGTCTTGTAGTGGTTCTTGTAGGGTTTGAACACCTGTCGCTCTGTGTCTCCTCGTATGATGACGGTTACCTGCGGTAGCTCGAGGCCAGCATTTGATGCCCAATCAGTGATCTTCTTGGCGTACCAGAATCTCTGCGCGTCGAAGGCAACCGGGACAACCTGTGACAAGTACTCCTCCATCAGATCCCCCCGAAGGAAGTCCGCACCTGACTCGGCGACGCCGGACAACTCCACCTCGAAGTAATGCTCACTCTTCTTGGCCTCGAACCTCTCCTCCGCGCTATGTGCCGAGAGGACGTCTGACAGTTCCCGAGGCTCTCGCACCCTATGGCACATAGCCTTCCTCAGTTCCGACGAACTCATGAGCACCGTAGCACCTTCGGCTTCATCAGCGGCAGAAGTGCGGAAGAAGAGCGCGTCGCAATAGGCGATCCCCGCAAGCCTGCCAATACCCCGGAAACCCACGTCGGTGTCAAGTGACTTGTTTGACAGGCCAATATCGGTAAGCCGCTCAACGGCGGTCGCCGCGCTTATGCCAACACCGTTGTCTCTGATACGGACAGATCTTCCAGCACTGTCGATATCGATGTCTATTCGCCCTTCTCCGGGGCGGATGAGCTTCTCCCGCTCGGCTTGTCGGATTGCGTCAAAGGAGTTCTGCACATACTCACGCAACGCATCCAGGGGTGCTGTGTACATACCCGTCGTAAGTGTCTCAAGAACGAAGGCACCGATCTTCGGTCGCTTGCTCAAACTGAGAGTCCTCTAGCCTTTCGGCTGGTAATACGCCGGATGAGGGAACTTCACTTTCACAAGAGAAGTCTTGAAAACGGCGTGCTGCAAGAGAAGGCTTCCTTGACGCAACCTTGTCAGGGACGCCTTGTATGCGTCCGGGAAATACCGGTAGTCTTGGCACTTGGCTATCTCGATGGGACTAGTCCGCCCGAAGACGTTTGTGCTGCAATTGCCGTGAATCCGGTCATGGACGTGAGAACGGAACTGCTCGGCACCAAAGAGTATGACCCCCAGAGACCGGCCCCTCTCAGAGACCTCAAGAAGCGTGCGCGTCAGTGTTCTGTCCGAACCCCCTCCCGTCCTGGGGGCGTACTTGTTTAGCTCGTCGGCGAAGACTACCACGGTGCCCAGTTTCTCACCCGAGACCTTCTCTTCATCACTGAGCTTTGCTCCCAGAATAGTCTGTACAACGTCGCCCAGTACCATGCTCTGTAGGTAGTCCGGCAGTGGCTCAACGTCTACCACGAGTACCGAACCCGCGTGAAGATCGGCGAGTGCTTCAACAACGCCCTTCTGACGCTTCTCCTTGCTCTCTGTGGTGTGCCGCTCCGTGAACAAATCATGTTCTGTGCGCGTCTGAAGTAGCCTCTGGAATTTCCGCCAGGACGCGACGGAGATCTCCTTGTCATCTGTGCCACCAGCACGGGACTTTCTTTTGACAGCTTTGCGAAAATCGGGCCATGTGGATTCGGGAAACTCATGCAGCTTGTGAACGATGCTCTCCATTGTGCATGTGCTGTCATCCACATCGGAGAAGAGTAGAGCGAGTTTAGGGATTCCGCTATCGAGATCATAGAAGTAATTCCACGCTTTCCCCTGCTCAATCTGAGCCCGAAGCACGTCGCGCTCGGCATGGGAACTCGTGAAGTAGGTCTTCGGTGCATTCGCGAAAGGGTACAAGTACGTCACGTTGTCAAAAGGCTTCGGTTCGAGGCCGCATTTCTCCCATTCCTCCCTGGCTCTATGATCTGTCTCTATGAGGGGGTTTGCCTCGTCAAGTGCGAGAAGGTCTCGGCCCTTCACGTTGAAGACGACGATGGTAACATCGTCGTGAAAGGACTGCTGGATCGCGCTGAGCAGGAACAGGGCATAGCTTGTCTTCGTGGCAAGCCCTGAGATTCCCGCGATATTCACGTGCGCTCCCTCCGGTCCAATCAGGTAATCGGCCTCGACGGCGATAGGCACGTCGAGGTTATTGGAGAGGCTTAGGTAGCCCGCCGGAACGGGCCTATGCAACCCTCGCAGGCCGAGCGCGTCCTTGATACCCTCCACGTCAGCCCACTCAACGGGAGCGCCGTCACGTATCGGCATTTCGACGTCCTGATTGTTGTAGAGAATCTCCGCTTCGGCTATGGTAGTTCCAAGCCGGTCATTCATCGGTTCCGCCTGGACGTCGCCGAAGTCGGACGAGATGAAGCTGGCCAAGTGGCCGGAGCTATCCGTTATGTACTCGAGATCCTGGATGATCGCATACGAGCAGCTCTTCGACCCGCCGGGAGCCGACGGCAAGTGTGAGATCCGCACGATGTCAAACGGCCTCAATACGACCTCTGGATCTACCCAGAAGCGGACTTTGCAGCAGGTAGTCGGGGCCTTCTCGGTGGCTGTTACTCTTCCAATGACGGTGGGTTGCATTCCGGTCACCTCAAGTTAGCAGCGCCTTGAAACGGACATCACTCATGAAGGAGGCCTTAAGGAATGACTCGGCGAGAAAGACGGGGTAAACGTGGCTGGCCCACCGGGAGTCAGATTTGTACGGCGTGACGTTTCGCTCACGGTATACGTGTGCGGAGATAGAGTCGATTCGAGCCGAGTCCAGGCCATTCTCAGTCTCGGCATGGTCGACTGCATAGCATTCGGCTTTGACTATGCCCTGCAACGGATTGGACATGTAGCGTCTGGGGCGGATCCTGAGGTACCACATGCCAATCAGCTTCTCCCCCTCCTCCGTTCGGAAAACGGTCGTCCTTTCGCCGCACCGCAACGAGGCAGCGAGTACCCCC
This sequence comes from Candidatus Hydrogenedentota bacterium, assembly GCA_016934125.1. GTDB lineage: Bacteria > Hydrogenedentota > Hydrogenedentia > Hydrogenedentales > SLHB01 > JAFGTL01. The sequence continues at coordinate 8,073 of JAFGTL010000685.1, read as the reverse complement.
ACATCCTTCTTCCTCCTGCCGCTTCCAAGGGAGAAGCTGGGCCTGAAGGTCTTCGACAAGCCTATGACGTTTCTGAATTGAACCATGTCAAGCCTCTTCCGGAATCGAAGTGGCCCGTCTATTACGAGCATCCTGTCCGTCGCAAGTAGTCGATCCTCAGCCATCATCCGGACGCACTGGATCTCCAGATCGTGCATCTCGCTCATGATTCTCGCCACACCGAGATCAACCGGATCCCGATCCTTCTTATAAGAATACTGAACCAACTTGAAGCTGTGGACAGACGCCTCTGAGAGTACTTCTGACAGTCGTGTTATGTCTGCTGCTTCTATGGTACCTGGGAACGCCAGAAGGTTCGAGCACTGACAGAACTGCCTCAAAGGCCGCAGGGAGCGTTCGGAGTACCTTTCGATGACTGCAACTCCGACTTGGCCTGCAATCAGCGGCAAGTACCTTCCGCCAACAACGACGTCGGCCACCTTATAAGTCCTGCGTGAGCCATCGAGGAAGTACCTCAGAATCGGGGGGATTGGATTGCGCGGCAGAGCAACATTCCTCTTCCACGAATCAGTATGCGGATTCTCGAACGGACGTTCCGCTGGATGCTCTTCGCTGTCCAAATACTCGCCAAACCTCTCCGCATCGAGGTTAACCCTTTCGCAGGGGAGTACGCGACAGTGTTCGCTCTCCATCGCTTCGCTTATCAAAGAGAGCACTCTAGGCATTCCACTTTATCCTGACGGGCGATGCTTCTGAAGTGGCGCGCGGAACCGGCAAGAGGCCCGCCCGCAAGTTCGAGGCACTCGTTCTTCCCCTTCGGCTCCGATGGCAGGGTTGAGTCTGCGCTGACTTGGCCCGCACGCCAGCATGACTGCACCTCTTCTATCCCTTGAGAGCCCACTTGCCATGGCCTCTATGTGTTTCCCCGGGACAAGCTTACACACGGACTGCGAACGATTCAAGCCGACGCATGAGAGGCCGGCTGCGAGGCACCGCATAGTGGCTGAGTCCGTTGCGGCTGGGCCTGCGTCACAAAAGTGGGTTTTTGTCTTTCAAGACGCCCGTACGGGCGGTTTTGAGCAGATTGGGGGTGAGACACGGCCCAGTGAACACCGCTATTCCCGAGGAAAGAAGGATATTGTATGCACACCTTTACAAAAACCGGCCTCATTTCAAAGGAAAAGCCGCAAAACCCCCTTTCATGACGCAGGCCCGTTGCGGCTCGGGACATGGCAATGAGGCCGCCCTATGCGCTATCCTGTTGTTCCCGGTGGGTTGATCGGTGTTGAGCGGCCCTACCCGTCCCGATGCCGGGACGGCGCAGGCCTGACGGGAGGCGAATGCGAAGTTCGGACAGCAGCCAGCGACGGAAGACGGCCGAAGTGACGCCCGACACGCGGAACGCAAGCGCCTATTTCCCCTTCGGCTTCCCCTTGTCGCGCGCCGCATGGGATCGCTACGGAATCGAGCGCATTGCGGGCCATCCCGCCGGGCCCGATGACGGCGGAGCGGTGTATCGCGTCCGCCAACTCGCCGAACGCATGAACGAGTTCCGCGCCCGGCAGGCCGGGCCGAATGAGCCGGCGGTGCGGGCCGGTGAACTGCTCGCCATGGGGCTCGTGCAGGACGCGCTCCGGGCCGTCATCGACTTCTACTGCGCGGATCAGGTTCCGGGCGTGCTCGGCACGGCCCGCGACTGGCTGCGGGCCCGCTACGGCCTGGAAACCGCCGATGATCCGCCCACGGCGTTCGCGAATCTCTATCCGCCGTGGCCGTGCATGGCCAGTGGGCTCGGCGAGACCGAATACCTCATGGACAGCACGGCCGGCCGGCCGAATCAGGACATCGTCACGGCCGAACTCATCCTGCTCGCGCTCGCCGTGGACAATCCCGCCATGGCCCCGTTCACCGAGCTCTTCGACGATACCGAGTTGCGCGAGGCGGCCCCATATCCAGCCTTCGTGAAGGGCCTGGACACATTCTTCGACACCCAGCCGCCCGTCGATGTGCTCGGCGGGAGCCTGTTCGAGTGCCTCCGCGCCCCGATGCGGCAGGCGCCGGATTCGCTCACGGGCCAGTTGGACTACATCCGCGCCCACTGGAGCGGCCTCATGCCCGAGGGGCTCCTCGGACGCGTCTACGTCGTGGAAGGCATCGTGCGCGAGGAAACCGCCGTGCGCCTGCCGGGCCCGGGCCCGGCCGAGATCCTGTCGTTTGGCCACGGCGGCGCGGGCGCTGCCGGGCCCGTCGATGACGAACCCGAGTGTTTCTCCGAGGACGCGGACTGGATGTCGAACGTCGTCCTGCTGGCGAAATCGGTGTACGTCTGGCTCGATCAGCTTTCGAAACGCTACGGCCGCTGGATCCGGCGGCTCGACGAGGTGCCCGACGAGGAACTCGATCGCCTCGCGCGGTGGGGGTTCAACGCCATCTGGCTTATCGGCGTCTGGGAGCGCTCCCACGCCTCCGAACGCATCAAGCGGATGACGGGGAATCGCGAAGCCGCCGCATCCGCCTATTCGATCTACGACTATGAGGTGGCCGGTTCGCTCGGGGGCGAGGGTGCGCTGCAGAACCTGCACGATCGCGCCCTGCACCGCGGGATCCGGCTGGCCAGTGACATGGTGCCCAATCACATGGGCCTGTTCTCGAAATGGGTGGTGGAGCATCCCGACTGGTTTGTCCAACTGGACACGCCCCCTTATCCCGGCTATCGGTTTACGGGCGAGGACTTGTCCGACGATCCCCGCGTCGCCCTCCGTATCGAAGACGGCTACTGGGATCGGCGCGATGCGGCCGTCGTGTTCCAGCGCGAGGATCGGGCTACCGGCGAAGTGCGCTACATTTACCACGGCAACGATGGCACCAGCATGCCGTGGAACGACACGGCCCAGCTCAACTACCTCCTGCCTGAGGTGCGCGAGGCCGTGATCCAGACGATCCTCCACGTCGCCCGCACCTTCCCCATCATCCGTTTCGACGCGGCTATGACCCTCACCCGGCGCCACTACCAGCGGCTCTGGTTCCCCAAGCCCGGCGATGCGGGCGCCGTGCCGTCCCGGGCGGAACACGGCCTGACGCGCGAGGAGCTCTGCCGGCAAATGCCCCAGGAATTCTGGCGCGAAGTGGTTGATCGCATCGCCCAGGAGGCCCCGGATACGCTGCTCCTTGCCGAGGCGTTCTGGCTCATGGAGGGCTATTTCGTCCGCACCCTCGGGATGCACCGCGTGTACAACAGCGCCTTCATGAACATGCTCAAGATGGAGGACAACGCCAACTACCGGACGACCGTCAAGAATGTCCTCGAATTCAGTCCGGAAGTGCTCAAGCGGTTCGTCAATTTCATGAGCAATCCCGACGAGGCCACCGCCGCCGAGCAATTCGGGAAGGGCGAGAAATACTACGGCGCCGCCTGCATGATGGTGACCATGCCCGGCCTGCCCATGTTCGGCCACGGCCAAGTCGAGGGCTTCACCGAGAAGTACGGCATGGAGTACCGGCGGGCCTACTGGGATGAGCGTGTCGACGACGGCATGCTCCGGCGCCACGAAGCCGAGATCTTCCCTCTGATGCAACGCCGCCGTATCTTCAGCGGCGTCGAAAACTTCGCCTTCTACGATTTCCGCACCCCCGACGGCCACGTGGATGAAAACGTGTTCGCCTACTCGAACCGGGCCGGGCTCGAGCGCGCCATCGTGCTCTACAACAACGCCTACCGCACCACGAGCGGGCGGATCCAGACGTCGACGGCCATCAACGTGGGCACCGACGACAGCGAGAATCTGATTCACAAGACGCTGGCCGAGTCGCTCGCCCTGAGAACCGACAGCAACCGATACTACCTGTTCCGCAACCACCGCGACGGCCTCGAATACATCGAGTCGGGCCTCCGTCTCGCCCAGGAGGGCCTGGCCGCCGAACTGGCGCCTTACGAATGCCGCGTCCTCGTCGACTTCCGCGAGATCGAGGATCACGACGGCATCTGGCAGCAGTTGGCCGCCCATCTTGCCGGCCGCGGCGTCGCCGACGTCGAGAGCGAGTGCCGCGCCCTCGTGCTCGCGCCCCTGCTCGACGCCTTCCGCAACGCCATCAACGGCGCATCCATGAAGCAACTGGCCGATCCCGCCCTGGATCCCGCCACAGCGGAATCCGTCTGGGAGGGGTTCGCGAAGGGGATGCGGCGGTTCGTCGCCGTACTCGAAGCGCAGTCCGACCGCCCCCTGGATCCCGGCGCGCTGCTCGATGCCACCCGGGCCTGGCTCGATCTGCTCCGCGGCTTTGACAAGCAGGTGGCCTCGCTCGACTTGACGAAGGACGAGCAGGCCTATCTGCTCGGCCCCGTCCGGGCCGACGGCACCCATCGAGCCTTCTGGCGGATTCCTACGGCGTGGGCCATGCTCGAGCCCCTCGGCCGGGCCATGGCGCGGGCCGGCCAGGAAGGGCAGCCTTCGCGATGGATGGATGAATGGCTGCTTACCGTGGCCGTCAAAGAGGCCTTCATGGAACTCGGCCGCGAGGATTGGCTGGCCAAGCTCGATGCGGAACTGGTGGGCATCGTCATCCGCTATCTATCGCTCCTCCCCGCGGAAGCCGGCCCCGAAAGCGATGCCGTGCTCCGCACCATGCTCGACGATCCCATGATCCGCGATTACTTGTTCGTGCACCGCTTCGACGGCGTGCTCTGGCTCAACAAAGAGCAATTGGAGAACATGCTGTACTGGATGTTCTTCCTGCGCGTCCTCGAACTCTGCGCCGACGCCTCCGCGGATCCCGCGGCCCGCAGCCGCGCGCTCCATGCCCACTACGCCACCATCCAGCGTTGTCTCGCCCTGGCCGCCAAGGCCCACTACGAACTGGAGCGCCTCCTCGAACCGCCCCCTCCGGACGCCGCGCCGTAGCGCCCTCACTCCACGTTCGTCTTGGCGTTGTGGTATGCGGACACCAGCCCGAGGAACATGCGCGCGCTCCGGCTCCGATACGCGTGGCGCCGCCAGATGGTTCCGATCCGCACGCTCGGCAGGCCCGGCACCTTCACCGTCGACAGGTTCTCGTCGGCCTTCGTCACAACGATTCTCGGCAGGAAGGACACGCCGATTCCCGCTGCCACATAGCGTTTGATCACCTCGAAACTGCCGCTGTCGAGTATCGGCTGAGGCTCGAACCCCCGCTCCCGGAAGAAGGCCTGTAAGAGCGCCCCGGTTCGTGTCTGCGCGTCCAGCAAAAGCAGCGGTTCGCCCCGGAGTTCATCGAGTTCAACCTCGCTTCGCCCGCCCAGCGGGTGGTCGCGCGGCGTCACGAGCACCAGAAACTGGCGGAACAAGTCCTGTTCCTCGAGTTCGGCATGCGACACCGGCAGCGTGACGATGCCCAAGTCCAGTTCGCCCTCGCGCACACGCTCCGCCACCACATCCGATGGCCGGTTCGTGATCACGAGCCGTGTCGGCGGAACCACCGTCGAGAACGCTTTCACCACCGGCGGCAGCACGTACAGCGTCGTCGTGTCGCTTGTGCCCACGCGAAGCTCGCTTGCGTGCTGCTCATCGAAATCGTCCAACTCCCGCGTCAGGTTCACCGTCTCCGTGAGAATGTGGCGGGCGCGCTCGTACAGCCGCTCCCCGGCCGGCGTCAGCCGACAGCCCTTCCGTTCGAGGAATGCGTGCCCCAGTTCATCCTCGAGCGCCTTCACCTGCTGGCTCACGGCTGGCTGCGAGCGGTGAAGGCGCACCGCCGCGCCGCGGAAACTCCCTGCCTCCACCACCGCACAGAACGCACGCAATGCGTCGAGCTTCATGGCCCGTACCTCCGCGCTTCCGGGTGATAAGCAAATCTTATCATCCGGATTATAACATTTCATTTGACTTATGCAACCACCCGGCGTATCGTCAAACCCGGTGGTGCAAACCAGAGGGAGCTTGAACCTGCCATGACTGGGAAAAAACGCGGATTGAGCTATCGCGATGCCGGCGTCAACATCGACGCCGCCGACGAGGCCCTGCGCCAGATTAAGGATGTCGTCAGCCGGACTTTCGACAGTCACGTGCTCTGTGACATCGGATCGTTTGGCGCCATGTACAGTTTTGATCCGTCCAGCATGGCGGAGCCGGTGCTCGTATCGAGCGTCGACGGCGTCGGCACGAAACTCAAGGTGGCCTTCATGACGGGCCGCCACGACACCGTCGGCATCGACCTCGTGTCCCACTGTGTGAACGATATCCTTGTCCAAGGCGCCCGCCCCCTCTTCTTCCTCGACTACATCGCCTGCGGCGTCCTGCGGCCGGAGGAGTTCGTCGACGTCATCAAAGGCATCGCGACGGGCTGCCGGTATGCCGGGTGCGCGCTTATCGGGGGCGAGACGGCCGAGATGCCCGACATGTACGTGCCCGGCGAGTACGACCTTGCCGGCACGATCATCGGCGTTGTCGACCGCGCCAAGATCGTCGATGGATCCCGGATCCAGAACGGCGACGTCGTCGTGGGCGTCCCCTCTTCGGGCCTTCACACCAACGGCTACAGCCTCGCCCGCAAGATCTGCTTCGAGGTTGCGGGCCTGTCGTGCGACGACGAGATGCCCGGCGTAGGCCGGAGCGTGGGCGACGCCCTGCTCGAGCCCCACAAGAGCTACGCGAAGATGGTGCAGCTTCTCATGGCCGTCGCGGACATCCGCGGCATGACGCACGTCACGGGCGGCGGCATCACCGACAACCTGCCCCGGACGCTGCCGGAGGGCCTGGCCGCCGAGATCGACCTCAACGCCTGGGCCGTGCCGCCGATCTTCGAGTTTCTCCAGGCCACCGGCGAGGTCGAAAACGCCGAGATGCTGCGCACGTTCAACATGGGCATGGGCTACCTGCTGGTCGTGTCGCCTGAGGACGCCGCGCGCGTCCTCGACACGTTCACCCAGACGGGCGAAGGCGCCGTGGTGATCGGCAAGGTGGTGGAGGCCGAGCAGGCTGGCGAGAAGAAGGTGAAGTACGTGGGAGACCTCCACTATGGCACACCGGATTGAGGTTGGGATGAAGCTGGGGCTGCCGGATCCGGCCGGCGCCAGCGTGAAACGCCAGGTTGCCGAAGATCTGGGATTCGAGTTGGGCGGCGTGCGCGTCATCGACGTGTATACCATCGATGCCGATCTCTCGGGCGACGAACTGGAGCGAGTCCGGCGCGAACTCTTCACGGATCCCGTGATCCAGGAATCCACGCTCGATGCGCCCCTGGCACAGGACTACGCGGCCCTCATTGAAGTCGGATTCCGCCCCGGCGTGACGGACAATGTCGGGAAGAGTTCCGCGGAGGGTATTGCAGACACCCTCGGCCGGCCGCTGCAGGCCGGCGAGGGTGTGTACAAGTCCACGCAATACGCCATCTCCGGCCCTGTCGCCCAAGACGCCTGCGAACGAATCGCCCGCGACCTCCTCGCCAACGAACTCATCCAGCGCTGGGCCGTCACGTCCGCGGCCGTGACGGAGGCCGGGGGCGCGCCCCTGCTCGGGCTGCCCATTGTCACCGACGCCAGCGACGTCACCGTCCGCGAGATCGATCTCGAGGTTGCGGACGCGGCGCTTGCCGCGCTCAGCCGCGACAAGATGCTGGCCCTCGAACTGCACGAAATGCAGGCCATTCAGGCCTACTACCGCGACGACGCTGTCCGCGTCTCCCGCCAGGGCGCCGACCTCCCCGCCAATCCCACGGACATCGAGCTCGAGATCCTCGCGCAGACGTGGTCGGAACACTGCAAGCACAAGATCTTCAACGCGGTCATCGAGTACACCGACGAGAAGGGCGAGACGCGCGTCATCGACAGCGTGTTCAAGACGTACGTCAAGGCGGCCACCGACGAGGTGGGCGAGCGCGTGGACTGGCTCGTCAGCGTGTTCGACGACAATGCCGGCCTGATCCGGTTCGACGACAACTGGCATTTCGCCCTGAAATGCGAAACCCATAACAGCCCGTCCGCCCTCGATCCCTATGGCGGCGCCATCACGGGCATCGTGGGCGTCAACCGCGACATCCTCGGCGCGGGGCTCGGGTGCCGCTGCATCCTGAACACCGACGTGTTCTGCTTCGCCTCCCCCT